>NZ_JPIK01000010.1 GCF_000717475.1 Desulfonatronum thiodismutans | reverse complement strand
AGCCACATACACCTACAACAAAAAATTCGGGTTTGCGGCCATCTTCGCTCATCTGGCTTGCGGTTGGATGGTCAATGCCGGTCTGTATCCCGGCAACACGTCCTTCCATGGTCCTGAAACGATTGCCTTCGTGAACCAAAGCCTGGGGCTGGCTGATCGTATGACCGGCGAAACCAAGTTGTTGGTAATGGACTGCGGTCTTGAGGATCAGGAAATGCTGGCCAATCTGCACGACCGCCCGAACACGGACTTCATCCTCAAGCACAACAGGCGCAGGGAATCCAGCACGAAGTGGTTGGAGTTGGCCAAGGAAAAAGGCGTGCTGATCCGGGAGGATGCCAAAAAAGGATTTCGGGTGTACCGCGGAAGCACTTATCGTCGCCTCAAGGATCGGGAGGAAGAGATTCGTCTGGCCTTCGACGTCAAGGAGACCTACAAGGAAAAAGGCCAGCTGTTGTTCTTGCCAAAAGTCGAGATCTTTAGCGTCTGGACGAGTCTTAGAGACTTCAGCGACAAAGAGGTCCTGCATCTCTACAGGATGCGGGGCACCAGCGAACAGTTCCATGCCGAGTTCAAGACCGAGATGGACATGGAGCGGTTGCCTTCGGGCAAGTTCAAGGTGAACAAGGCCTTCTTGCGCATGGGCATGCTGGCGCACAACATGCTCAAGGTCATATCTCAAGACATGGTCATGGAAAGGGCTTTGGGGTTGAAAAAGGCGACACGGCGCAGGATCAAGACGGTGATGAACAACGTGATCTTCATGTCCTGGCGTTTGATCAGTCATGCCCGGACTTTGGTGATGCAACTGGGATGTTCCAAGGAGTGGCATATTTGGTTTGGCAGGTTGTTTCAACGCCTCAAGCCAGCGTAGCACCTGTAAAAGCTGGAAGAAGAAAATGATACAGGTGTATTGCGCCAAAATTCTGGTAAAAAGTGGTGATCTAAATGATTTCAAGCTGAGATAGCTCATTTTTAGCTTCCAGTATCTTGGCAGCTGAAATGGTACGCTGAAAATTCGTTCCCCAAATGCCGGTGAGAGGTTCTAACCAAGCAAAGTCACGGATTCAGGAGTATACTTTCAGCTAATTTTCTAGCCTCTTCACCAGCAACGCATGGAACTGCACTTAATCCACTATGAATTTTACCAAAGTTTTTAAAATTCCATTCCCATTGTTCCATATGGAATTTCGCCCTAGACTTGCACTCTTTCAGAAAGGAACTATCAAGAATATAAGAACTGAAATCTGGCACATTAAAGTATATGTCCCTTAGCATTTGACAAGAAAAATCCAATCCCTGCACATACAATTTTCCACTTTTACCATCAATATTTACGCTTAAATCGATATTATCGTTAAATATATTTTCTATTATTGTATTATTATCATACACATAATAATCATTTTTAGGCAAATAAAAAAAAGTTAAATTATTAATAGCAAAACAAAATTTCTTGTAAATATAGTAGAATTCATTAATTATTCCTTTATACAAAGACAGAATCTCATCATTTTGAACTGCAGCATTGTTTTCGATATGCATATTGCTACGTAAATATTCAATTTTTTGAAAGTATTTGAAATAAGACTTATCAAGTTTTACGCCAGCAATCTTAGCTAAACATATTGAATGAATTAAAGAATGCCCCCTAACAAGTATTCCATTTAAACTTACATTTCCAGATATTAAATTATTTATCAATTGAATAATTCTAAATAATATAAACTCTATACTTATCAGTATTGATTGAATTGATGAAGGATATGCGGAAAAAAAATCGAAAGATTCTCCGAAAATGCAACGAAGTGCTCCGGGAGGATTATAGGAATAATATGGAATATTTTTGAATACACTCTTATTAACAATAAAAGGAGAATGTATGAAAAAAATATTTTTATTGTCAATTTTTTCTATACTTTTATTGTACTTCTCTAAAAATAACTTCCCATTATAAAATGTATCTTCAAATACAAATATCAAATCTATATCCGATACTCCAAATGTTCCAATGTTTCCGTTTTGATAGATAGATATAGGCTTTATCGAGTTGTCTAATTGACAAGCAAAATCGACAACCGTACTTACTGCATTATTATAATCATGCAGTGTCATTTCTTTACGATCTTTATGCATTATGCACCGTTAATATATTGAGATGTTATTTTATCTACACAACCAGAATTATTTATATTAACCAATATATCAATAGCTGATGAAGCACATAAATATATTAAATATGGAGAAAGATAACCATAAGCATTTTGATCTAGATATGTCCAAACTTTCCTAATCTTAGTAAGACTACCTAAACATTCTTTTTGAATTTCCGTCGACAAACTATCAATACTTGACAATATTGTTTTTTTATCTTCGTATTTATTATAGTACAATTCATAATACAATAAGTTTATTATAAAAAATCTACTAATTATATTTTTTATTGTCTTCGCATCATTTTTAATCAAATTAAATGGCAGTTTTATAAAATAATCACACATTTTATACAATGACATGAATGCAATATCATCTGATGAAATCCTTTTACACACGTTATATTGAAAGTTATCAAGATTTAACATAACTCCTTTATTTAGAACTGATAGCGGCATATTTGGCTCAGGATATTCATTTAAATCATTTATGGAATTAATAAAACATCCATGATGCCCAATAGGGTCAACACTCAACATCGAATTATTAATATTATCTATATTACTTACAATATTTAATCTTTTATCATTATCTGCTAGATATTTTGGATCAATGAATATTGAGATATCTACATCGCTGAAATACGTATATTCTCCATTCGCTAAACTACCATGAAGTATTGGAGACATTCCATCGAAACTTAGCATTCTATTTCTAGAATAAATCTTTTTTGCGGGATCACATAGATCACCAATACTTTTTTTTGGTATGTTGATAACAGCAGAACTTGTCTTGAAACTGAAAGAATAAAACAAAATATCTTGCCATTTTTTGAATTTAGTGTTTGTGAATCTTTCAAACTCACACCTATAAACATCTAATCTATTCTTTTGAACATCAGGTGTGGAAGCAATATATCTTACAACATCTTGCCTTATTTTTTGTGCTATACTGCGCTTCCTTATTTCATTAATAATATTAAAATCATTAAGGCAATTAGCTACCTTTTCAACTCTGATTAAATTATCCTTGTTATTACGAATTTTATTTTGAATTTGCACCTTAACATCTTCAGAAGTACCAATACAAGTCAAATTATCCATCCGCTTGATAAATTGAAAATTCAAATAATTTTCATATTTACTACATTTTGGTGTCAATTCATTTTCCATAACTACATCTTTGTAATTATCCAAACTATTTATTTGCTTTTTTTCATGTTTGCAGCCAACATCTGAAATCAATTTATAAATTTTTTCTATTTGTTTTTTAAGACAAAATTTATTTACATATTTATTATACATTGCAGAATCATAATTTTTTGAAATAATTAGATTGACAGCCTCATCGACAGTAGTAAAAACTAACTCAGGTGGATAAAGTTCATTCGCTCCCGGCCAGTTATGAATTATCGGCTTTATGCCTTTTGCCATTGCTTCAATGATATTAACACCAAAGCTTTCGCTTAGACTCGTTGAAATCAAATAGTTTTTGTCTTCCAGCCAGTTATTAATATCACTAACATGTCCATAAAAAAGAACATTTTTTTCTAAACCCAATATTTTAATTTGATGTTCCAAATAGTACTTTATTTGTATATCTTTTATTGCCCCAGCAATGTGCAGCCTATAACGAACATCTTTATTCCGCAGTGCTGCTATCACCTGTATCAGCAATTGGGGATTTTTAATCAATTTAATATATCCAACAAATGCAACATTAAAACCCCTTAATCGCTTAACATAACAATACTTTGACAAATCAACACCATTCCAAATCACTGCACCAGGAGTATTCAAACGATGCATTTGCAACACATGAGTCATCATATGCTGTGATACATAAACCATTATATCTATAAAATTACTTTTTATATTTGATGGATAACCAGAAAAACATTCAAATCTATGCAATCTGCAAATTACTTTACTTGTTTTACGTACATTGTGGCTTGCCTGAACAATTAATTCTTCACACCATTCGAACCAAGTTACATCGGCCCAGTCCATAGCATCCTGTACAGCTTGTAAATCTGGGCTTTGATAATTGAAATGCAAAATTCGAACCTGATGCTGTTTACTAATTTCACGCTCGATGTCTTCAATAAACGAAGTACTTCGTCGGCAAAGAAAAGCAACTTTCAGTACTAATTTTTTCGATTTTTTTTCAAGATTAAACATTTTATCTACTAATTGGATTTTTTCTATAAATGAAATACTATAACTCATACTGTTTAATTTTAATTGATTATTAGGACTTGATTGGGGTTTATGTTTTTTCTCATAATTATCTTGTTTTGATATTGCCTCTAAATAGTCCTGCTTAAATTTGATTACTTTAGAAAACTCTTTTATAATTACGATATTTTTTGGAAAAAGATTAATTCCTTCTTTTATTATTTTTTCTGCACTTACCACATCATTTTGAAAACGAAAAGCCATGGACATGAGAACATAAACATGATATGGAGCATCACTCTTGAATGATGTGAGTAAATGTTTCCATCTCTGGATAGCAGTAGACCAATCTTCCTGCTTCATTGCATCTTCAGCATATTTTATCATGCCTTCCATGCTGCTATTTGTATTTTGTGAATCATTAGAATCAGACATCACACCTCACAATTCTTAGACAATCTACTTTTGCTGACTTATAAAATACTTGCTCTTTGCTAGACTTACTAACCTATAGAAGATATATGAAACAAAAATTAAAAAGTAGTCGCTTAATTCGCTTTAGTGTCCAACGGCTGGTCAGTTCCAGAGTGATGCGTTTTGCCCCCCCCGGATCAAGCGCATGCCGTTGAGTAATATCAGACTGTTCACTTGCCACTTTCCTCATCCCTCTTTCCCTTACCTTTTCCCACTCTTCAAATTTGAGTTCACGTACTCCACCTCCTCCTTCCGCAAATACGGGTGCAAAGGCAGGCTCAAGACCCGATTTGCACATTGCTCCGCAACTGGAAAGGCTCCAGGTTTGTACCCCAGTGAAGCAAATGCCGGCTGCAAATGCAAGGGCTTGCCATAATAGACCATGGAAGGGATACCGTTCTCTTTGAGCCTGGCCTGGACAGCTTCGCGGTATTGTGTATTGGGGAGCTGGACAATGTACAGGGCCCAGGCGGAACTGACGCCTTCGGGTTCCACCGGCAGTTGCACATCCTCATTGCTCTCCAGATGCGCTGCATATTGCCATGCCAGTTCAGCCCGCGCCTCCAGCTCCTTGGGGAAAATATCCAATTTGGGCAGCAGAATGGCCGCTTGCAGGGTGTCCATGCGGCCCTTGATGCCCAGGCGCACGGTGTCGTACTTGTTTGCGCCTTGGCCGTGCACTCGGATGGAGGTCAGGCGGTGCGCCAGATCGTCGTTGTCCGTGAACAGCGCTCCGCCGTCGCCGTAACAGCCCAAGGGCTTGGTAGGAAAAAAGGACGTGCAGCTGATGTCCGCCAGGGTGCCGAAGGAGCGGCCTTTGTACCGTGATCCGAAAGATTGAGCCCCGTCCCTGATTACGGCCAAGCCGTGCTTACGGGCCACGGCATTGATGGCGTCGTAGTCGCAGGGCAGGCCGTACAGATCAACGGTGATGATCGCCTTGGGCCGCAACCGTCCAAGCGACTTATCAGGCATCCCAGCATCATGTTTTATGCCAGCATTCCAGCATTCCAGCATTTCACATAACTTAACCGGATCAATGTTGTACGTCTGCGGATCAATATCCACGAACACGGGCGTGGCGCCCAGGCGGGCGATGACGTCCGCGGTGGCCACGAAGCTGAACGGGGTCGTGAGTACCGCGTCTCCCGGTCCGACCTCCAGGGCCATCAGCGCCATGAGCAGGGCGTCCGTTCCCGAGGAGCAGGCAATGGCATGCTTGGCCTCAGCCGCCTGGCCCAGCCTTGCTTCCAGTTCCCTGACCTCCGGCCCCAGGATGTAGCGACCGTGATGCAAAACAGTGTGGATGCTTTTTTCCAAATCTGGGCGAATGCGGTCCTGCTGCGTTTTCAGGTCGACGAACTCAATGTTCGTTTGCGTTAAGTCTTGGATCCATTCACGGGCTTGGGCCGGTGTACGTTCCAGGACATTCGCATCCGCGACGTCAAAGCGTTTTTCATTGGTCACGATAGCCGTGGGACAGCAAAGCAGGGAGGCGGCGCGGACAATCTGGGCATCTTCCACGTCCTCTTTTGCAACAAGAGAAGCGTCCTGATGGAACCCAAAGCATGTCAGCGGAGCGGCATATTCAAGGAGACGGGTCAGCAGTTGCTTGGCAATCCGTTTGGCTTGCAGAGCGTCCGCGCCATTCTTTTTAAGTTCCCGTCGAACGACGTACTCCAGGACAGGAATGCTGCAAGCACAGATCCAGCATTGATATCCACTCTGCGAACCGGTTGCGAGCAAGTCGGAGAGAAGCAGCAATTCCTCTTCCGGACGCCGCTGCAGCCAAAGGTCCAGGATGACATTGACGTCAAAGACAAGGTTTTTCATTTTGTGTATTTCTCGGCAAGTGCGTCAATATACGCCGCCCTGTCTTCCCCCACGCTTGCAGCCGGGCGTTTGGCCTGAAACGGGCCAAGGATTTTCCGGAACTCTTCCAAAAGCTCTCGGCCCAGGGGTCTGGGTGGCAACGTGGCATTATTGCTGGTTGAGGGAGTCTCCTCGGAGTGGACCGCGCTGTCAGGCAACTCCACCACCACTGGGAACGAATCACGGGCAAGCCTCAAGGGCACCGCAAACTCCAAGCGTCCTTGACTGTAATGGGCCTTTATCTGCATGTGCATATCTCCTGGCAAAACATCTGCATTCAATCATAAAATCAGAGCAGCGCCACGACCATTCACTTTTCACGATTCATATTTCGTTCGAATCGTCATTGCAAACCAGCACGCTGCCTTGCAGCAGGTATTTTTCGCCCGTGGCCGGGCACATGGCTTCTCCATCGCCCGCCACAGGCAGGTCCAATCGTTCACCATGGCGGCTGACCCACCCCGCCTGACGGGCAGGCACGCCCATGACCAGGGCAAAATCCGGAACGTCCTCTGTAACCACGGCGCCCGCGGCCACAAGGGCATATCTGCCGATGGTCGCGCCGCAGATGATGGTGCAGTTCGCGCCCAGCGTTGCGCCGGTCTTGACCAGGGTCGGCCGAACCTGGTCCATCTTGCGGATCAGGGCTCGGGGATTGAACACGTTGGTAAACACCATGGACGGCCCGCAGAACACGCCGTCCTCCAGCGTGACCCCCTTGTAGACTGAAACGTTGTTTTGAATTTTGCATTTGTTTCCAATGCGCACATCCGGGCCGACCATTGCATTTTGACCGATGGTGCAATCATTGCCTATTGTCGTACCGGAAAGAATATGCGAAAAATGCCAGATTTTCGATCCTACCCCGATATCGGCGCCAGGATCGATAACCGCTGTTTCATGGGCTTGATAGACGAGTCGATGGGAACGATCTTGCGACGCTGTCTGTGAGGGTTGCAGGGAGCTTGACGCCTCCAGAATCGCCGGCCTGCCGCCATGCTCCAGGGACCACTGGGCCGCATTCAGCACGCGCAATACGGAAAGTCCTTCCTGACCGTCGGTCCTGGGCACGCAGCCTTGTTCAACGCATTCCACGAAATGCCGACACTGTTCCTTGAGCGGTTCCGCCTCTGGCGCCTCGCAACGCACGGGCTCCGCCCTGGAAGGCACTGGCGCACCGTTCTCCCAGCGTATCTCATGGGGATAGATCAGCAGCTTGTCCGGCCAAGCCCTCGTGTCGTCGAACACGGCCATGGCCTTTTGCCCCACGACCACCAACTTCTGCTCCTTGAACGGATGCAGCCATGACACGAAAACATGGGCCTTGAGGCCCGAAGGAAAATCCAGGTGCGTGGTGGTCACGTCCGCGATGCGCTGATGCAGATAGTTGCCGCCCGTGGCCAGGATGCGCTCCGGTGCTTCCCCGGCCAGGGCCAGAATCATGGAAATATCGTGTGGGGCAAAGGACCAGAGAATGTTCTCCTCCCTCCTGATTTTCCCCAGATTCAAGCGGTGTGAATAGATGTAGTCGATTTTCCCCAAGTCCCCGTGCGCGACCATTTCCCGCAGGCGCACGAACACCGGGTGATACTGGAGCATGTGCCCGACCATGAGCACCAAGCCCTTTTGCTCAGCCAACGAAATCAATTCCTGTCCGTGCGCTTGCTCCAGGACAAACGGCTTTTCCACGTAGACGTGCTTTCCGAATAGCAAGGCTTCGCGGACCAGGGCATAATGCGTCTCCGCAGGCGTGGCCACGGCCACGGCCTCTATGTCCGGATTCGCAAACACCTGGGAAGCGGCGAGGCACGTTTGCACGTCAGGATACGAGGAGCGGAACGTGGACAACAGGGTCTCGTCCCGTTCGCAGATCATTCCCAACACTCCCAAACCGTGGAAGTTGCGCACAAGATTCTTGCCCCAATACCCGGAGCCTATGACGGCAATATTTTTCTTTGGAGGCATGGTCATATCTCAACTTTCAGCCTTGCGATCGCTGCCCATTTCACGCTTGTGCTCTGAAATCACTTGCAACATTTCACCAGGGTCACACGTATTTTAGCTAGTTTTCGCCATTTTTACCCATTTCGCGTGTGTCGCATTTTGGATAGTTCACGAAACCCACCCCCACCCAACTTCTCACTCCACCATGCCAACCCTTTCCCCGGCACAGAACAATGTTTTGACATACCCTTGAGAGGCCTGGAAACGAGGAATATGCTTGATAAACTCTGGACATAGCTTGCCTGCTTAGAGGTTATCGAAAAATTAAAGCAAATTTCAGGCCGGAATGAATAACCCGCTGAAACCAACGAAAACTTCCGCCCCTTTGGTATCGTACCAAACAGGTTTCAGCCAAGACGGCTGGGCTGGGTCTCTGAGACCAGTAATCACCTGTATTTATTCATCTTGATCCTCAAAACAGGCCTATTTTAACCCCCTACAGAGAACTTTTGTTGCCCAAACCACTGTTTTCTAGATCCAAGCATCAAATATAATTCGACAAAAGTCAAAAAACTCTTGAACCAAAAACTTCCCACTCAATCATATTCTCGCGCTTGTCCTGACCATATCCAGCAGGATTCTCATGCAGATGCGCAACGGGCTCTTTCCGTGGAGCTGTACCCATTTTCAGCCGCAGCATATCAACAAAGCTCTTGCTGCCAACCGCCAGCTCAACAGTCCAAATTTCATCACGTGTCAAGCTCCCTTTCCGAATCGCATTGGTCACCCATCCAGAATAGTGCTCGCTGAAATCAAAGGTTTCCTACCCATTTCGCGTGTGACGCATTCTGGGTAAAATATGCTTCCAACCGTTAAGAATCAGAGCATTCGACTGGAGCCCTATGATAATTGAACCGCCCGCTTCTCTAAAGCCGCAGGGTACACCATGGAAACAGTTTTTGGCTCCTGCTGGAAAGATGCAAAAGCCGAGAGGCTTCCTGCCTGACGGCGATGTTTTCCTGGCCTGCCCCGTGAAACTCGCCCCCTTTATGGGCGTTGCACTGCGGGTAAACTTGGAGAATTGAGCGTGCAACGCAAACATCCGGTTTTCAATATCTTTTTAAATACTCTCGCCACGTACGCTTGACCCGGATGAGCCCCAAAAAAACTGAACATGACTCTTACTTCGGTTCCCCACCCAGACACGGATCATTTTTTGACATCCCCTTGAGAGGCCTGAAATCAACGAATATGCTTGTTTAACCCTGGGCATGGCTTGCCCGCTTAGAGGTTTTTGATAATCTCCAGCAAATTTCAGGCCGGAATAAATAACCCGCTTAGAGCAGAGAAAACCTCTCCCCTTGCTATCGCATCAAACAGGGCACTTGGAACACCTTGGCCTTGCCAAGCATACACCAACCATGCGCTTGACAAGCCCTTTATAGCTCCATATTTAATGTCAAATTAGATGCCAAAAGGAGCACAGCAATGCAAACAATCTACACCGACAAAATCGTCAGCGTCACTGAGTTGAAACGGAATTTTACCAATGTCCTCAACCAAGCGGGCAGCGATCCAGTCGCAATTCTCAACCACAACAAGGTAGCAGCCTATCTTCTTTCCGCAGAGCACTATGAACGGCTGATTGATCGCCTCGAAGACATTGAGGATGGAAGAATCATTCGAGAACGCTCGGCCGGACCCTTTGTGGAGGTGAGCATGGATGACCTATAAATTGCGGTTCCATGATCTGGCCTTAAAAGAATGGAACAAACTGTCTCCAGATCTTCGAGACCTCATGAAAAAGAAGCTCGTCCAGCGCCTGGAAAATCCTCACATCCCCTCGGCCGCTCTTTGGGGTATGGAGTTCATTCTTGGGCCTTTCAACTCATGGAATGTTAAAAGCAATCAGAACAGGGGATTGCCCACGGAATACACGGAAGGACACGGAAAGAGAATCATCGATTTCCGATCTCCGACTTCCGTGCCCTTCCGTGTGTTCCATGGGAAAAAATACAGAAAGATTTCGCCCACGGAAGACAGGAGGAGTTTTTTTGCAAATTTCAATAAACCTCATCATGTGTGCCCATCGTTTCCAGAAAAATGGCCTCTTGCTCATTATACCGGTCCAAACGGAAAATAATCCTGAGATCATAGCCAACACAGCATGCCCATGATCCAGTCAACTTGCCCTGAAGCTTATGCGCCTTCAAGCTTGGATGAAAAACATCATTTTCAAGTAAAGTCAGCGCTTTTCGCAATTCAGTTCCATTATCAAGACGCTTTTTGACAAACCGTTTTGCTGCACGAACAAAGGATGGGGAGCGAATCAGGAGTCGCTTCACGAGGTGATCTCGTTCATCAGATCGTCCACACTTACAGGTTGGCACTCTCCCGAATTATATTCCGCGCGCGCCTCACGAATTTCGTCAGCAAGCTGATTCCGCCGACGCTCAATGACTCTCTTGGTGAGAATTTCTCTGAACATATCCTGATCTTCAAGAGGCAGTTTCTCCACCTCATCCAGAATATTTCCAAACGTCATGACGCGAGACATATCAACTTCCTCTTTGAATGATTCAGTGTCTTTCCGTGTGTTCCGTGGGGAAAAATCAGAAAAAGATTTTGCCCACGGAAGGCACGGAAAAGCACGGAAGGAAGGATTGGGTGCCAGGTATCTAATCTCGGATTTTCAATTTTCAGGGGTCGGGCTGGGTCTCTGAGACCAGCAATCGCCCTGAGACCAGCAATCGCCTGTATTTATTCATCTTTACCCCCAAAACAGGCCTATTTTGACCCCTTACAGAGAACTTTTGTTGCCCAAACCACTGTTTTCTAGATCCAACAAGCCAATATAATTCGATAAAGAACAAAAATCGCTGAAGTTGAGCTCGTAGTTCACGGCTCGCAGTTGAAAACTCATACCGAATGAAAAACCTGTAACGATTATTCCGGCTGTGAGCGATCATACAAGGTTTCAGGCGCTATATCCAGGCCACCGGGCCAACAAACTGTATCCAGGGCAACATAAGCCTGACGAAACCGCGTCTCGTCTTGAAGTTGTTGAAACACTCCTTTTTGCAAATATGGTCGTGCATCAAAAATACGTGTTTCCCCTGTATTAAATTGCATTTTTAACTTATAGTCATCAAGCGGATAAACTTGAGTTACTTTCTCCATGATCACCTCCTATCGTAACGGATCAATAGGCAAAAGTTGCTGCCCGCTAGCTGCCAGCTCCCAATCAGCCAATAACGATTCACGATTGATTTCTATCCATGCCTGCACCAATCGCTTCTTGGCAAGCGGAATCTCGCCGCTGATCACCTCACCGTCAAGAATATTGAAAGCCGCATCCTGTCCCTGATATTTAGCATGAATATGTGGCAGATGATGTCTTTCATCATCATAAAAATACATGCAAATCAGAATACCGTAAAACATGCTGATTGTTGGCATTGACTCTCCTTTCGCGCTCGCCTCTATGCTTGGGCTGGGTCTCTGAGACAAGCAATCAGACAAGCAATCACAAGCAATCACCTGTGTTTATTCATCTTGATCCCCCAAAAAAACCTATTTTGACCCCTTACAGAGAACCTTTGTTGCCCAAACCACTGCTTTCTAGACCCAAGCATCAAATATAATTCGACAAAAGTCAAAAAACTCTGGAGCCAAAAACTTCCCATTCAATCATATTCTCGCGCATGTCCTGACCATATCCACCAGAATTCTCATGCAGATGCGCAACGGGCTCTTTCCGCGGAGCCGCACCCATTTTCAGCCGTAGCATATCAGCAAAACTCTTGCTCCAAACGGCCACAGTTTCAAATTCAACAACCTGGCAGGCAACATGTTCATGCGGGATCAGAAAACAGGTACGAGTCCTGCCTGCTTGCAGAGTTCATTGGCCGTAATGCGATCAAGCTGCCTATGGCGCTTAATGGGTATGACTTTTATCCCATTGGTATAAATGGCATGATTAGCTCCTTCACGGAGTAGGCGATATCCATGCTGCTCGAAGTATTTGACCAGATCACGCCGTTTGACCGACATGCTTCATCTCGATGGGGAGTTGCTCAATCAAAGCATTGCCTAAAGGTATCTCCTTGCCAAGCTGGACATATGCCGTAAACATTTCCTGCAAAGCATCGCGAAGCATTGCTCTGCACTCATCCAAGTCCGCCCCTTCCGTTAAAACCTCGGGCCACTCGACAAGCTGACCCATGTATCCTGATTCTATTTTGAGATACTTCGCAGTATACGTTATCATAAAAAACACCTAATCCTTGCGATTTGGCTTCTGGTATCTTGCCTCTCGGTGCATCCTTCCAGGTGGTGAGCCCATGTTCTGTTTTGCGGCATCGGCGCGGGCATAGTTGACTTCAGCCGCGGTCTGGCCATGTATGGCCCAATGCAGTTTGTTCTGAACAGTGGCAAAAAAACGCTTGGTGGCCTGAGCGGTCACATCATAATCCATGGCCGTGGCGTAGATGTCGGTGATCTTCTGGTAAAATTTCCGCTCAGAGAGACGAATCTCCCGGATGCGCTGCAATTGCTCTTCAAAATATTGATCAGAAAGGATGGTGCCGCCGCTTTTGAGACGCTCATCATCCATTGTAAACCCTTTGATGGTGAACTCCTCAATGATGCCTGTCGCCCACTTGCGAAACTGCACGGCCCGCTCGGAGTTCACCTTGTAGCCCACGGCGATGATCGCGGACAGGTTGTAGTGCTTGGTATCGTAGCTTTTGCCGTCAGTGGCAGTTATTCGAAAATTTCGAATAACTGCTTCTTCCTCCAACTCACTGTCGGAGAATACTTTTTTCAGGTGATAGTTGATCGTGTGCGTTTCAACATCATAAAGCACGCCCATCATTTTCTGGGTCAACCAGATGTTTTGATCAGCGTATACCGCAGCGACGCCTCCCTTGCCGAGAGCCGCCAGAAAGGTCAGATACTCCGCCGCTGATGAGCGAACATTGGAACCGCCGTTTATTGCGGGTAGGTTTGGATTCTTCTTTTTGCTCATGGTCGTGTTAATTCCTCTTTCGAATTGCATTGGTCACCCATCCAGAATAGTACTCGCTGAAGTCAAAGGTTTCCGGCATTCCCATCAGCCGTGCCAGCACCTCAACTCACTGGGGCTTTGTGCGAACCAAGAATCTCACTGCCCAACCAATTTATCAGCTATTTCAAGATAGCCAGGAAACACAGAGTCCATGCTTGCCAGTTTGATATCGTGGATAATCGCCGTGGCGATGATGATTCTATCGGCCGGATCACGGTGGATATCAGGAAGCGTCACCGCACGATCAGCGATCAAGCAGGTCACCGGAAGAGAATCCACACCTGAGTTAACCAGCGCTTCAAGCATCCATTCGTCAACAGAGCACGGCAGTTCCAGTTTCCCACGATTCACCAGCAACGAAACTTCGAAACACGAAATAGCCGAAACAGCCAAACCGTCCGCATTTTGCATGGCATTGACAACTTCTGAAGAAAGGCAGGAATTGCCCTTCACTATCCAATTGACCCAGATATGCGTGTCGAGCAGAATCATTTCGCGCAATTCCATTCTTCAACCGGAGCGGCAGGCGACATGATGTCACCAAGGATCTTCCCTTTCCCCCTAATTCGAACGGACGGCATGCGACGAATTGATTGCGACGCATCACCCCTCGGCTCAAGAATAGTGACGATGACTTTTGCTTTTTTCACATTGGGCGTTTCGCCCAACCATTGCACTTGACCATTATGATATATGGCTTCGTAACTTTGTAGCGACATGCCTGGACTCCTATGGCTGTTGGCTGACTCCATGAGGGGGGGGTGGGGCTGGACCTCTGAGGCAAGCAACACCCTGTAATTATTTACCTTGACCCAAAAAAACTGAACATGACTCTGACTTCGATTTCTCACCCAGGCCTTGAACCATTTTTTGACATCCCCTTGAGAGGCCTGGAGACAAGGAATATGCTTGCTTAACTCTGGGCATGGCTTGCCTGTTTAATGGTTTTTGCAAGGCTTCGCAAATTTCAGGCCGAAATTATTGAAGCTTGTAGGCGAGGGGCAGGCAGGTGTTTGGCGTTTGAGATTACCAACCAGACCAGCATCCGTCACTGTCTTGACCATCAACGATAGTTCGTGGCGATGGTTCGAAGCTGATGGCTCAAAGTGAAACGGGAAGGCCCGTCCATCTAATAGAGCTAAACCTCAAGGATTCCCACCCCCTGAAGGAGGCCATTTCATTACCGCAAAGCTCAAAGATCACGGCCCAAAGGAGAATCTAAAATCCGCGACACATATGCAAATTGCAATCTACATCTTCAATTTGCAAAAAAATAAACTGCTCTGTTTCGCAACACGCCAATATCGCTGACCGGCCAGACCTCCCAGGACGATCTTCGTTGCGCCTTTTGGCCGCTGAAAACCACCATCCCCCCCTTGATGCGCCCCCCCGCCACTCCGGCAAATCGATCCAGCCCCTTGAAATAGTCTCTGCTCACGGTCTGTCCGGCCTTGATTTCGACCAGGACAAGATCATGTCCGCTCTCAATGACCACATCCACCTCGTTGCCCGCACTGTCGCGATAAAAGGAAAGTCTGGGGCGGACCCCTTGATGATAATGCTGTTTGAAGAGCTCAGCCACGACCATGTTTTCGAAAAGGCTGCCCCGCAGCGGATCCCTGGTCACTTGCTTCTCTTCCTGCAGTCCAAGGAGATAAGAGGCCAGTCCGACATCCCAGAAATAAATTTTCGGGGTCTTGACCAGACGCTTGGAGATGTTGGCATGCCAGGGAGGCAATTGAAAAATGATATAGCTGGCCTCCAGGATGGAAATCCACTCCCTGGCCGTGGTATGGGTCACCCCGGCATCGTTGCCCAGGCTGTTCAGATTCAAGAGCTGGCCAATCCTGCCCGCGCAAAGGCGTACGAACCTCTCAAACGCGCCGACATTGCGGATCTGAATGAGCTGCCGGACATCGCGCTGCACGTAGGTTTCATAATAGTCGCCCATGGCCTGCGTCGGATGGATGCGCATTTGGTGCAGACGGGGATAAAAACCATGCAGAATAAGCTTGTCCACATCGGAAACATCCAGGAAAGACTGGATCTCAAGCCAATCAAAGGGCAGCAGGGTCAGCAGACCGGTCCTTCCGGCCAGGGACTGGCTCAGGGCCTCACGGACATTGAACTGCTGGCTGCCCGTGAGAATAAATCGCCCCGGTGTCGGATCCTCGTCAACCAGAGGTTGCAGGTAGGACAGCAGTTCAGGGGCGCGCTGAATCTCGTCCAGGATGGCCCCTGCCCGGCACTCGGCCAGAAAACCTCGGGGATCGTCCGCGGCGAACTGTCGGATATCCGGTGCTTCAAGGTTGACATATTTTTTATCAGGGCAGGTCATCCTGCAAAGGGTGGTCTTGCCGCTTTGACGGGGGCCTGTGACCGTGACCACCGGATATTTGGCGGCAAGGGCATGGAAAGCCTGTTCTATTGTTCTTTCTTGCATGAAAAGAGGCTACACAAATTCATGCAAATTGCAAGTTGAACTTTCAATCTCATCTCGTGTTCTTTTATCTTGCCAAGCACACCGATCACGTACTGCCCACAGAATTTCCGGTAAAAAATTTTTGTTGACAGCCAAACACGATCCGAGTAGTTACCTTGAATTCGATTTGCAACGGCGGAGTCCCGTTCTTCCTGAACACCGGGGTGTGCCCGGCTTCAAGCAAACAGAATGTCCGCCTCAACCTTTTTTGGAGTTATTCGCATGTCAAGTAAGTTGTATGTTGGGAATTTGCCTTTTACCGCCCAGGAAGACGATGTTCGCGATCTGTTCGCCACCTATGGCGAAGTTCTTTCCGTGGCCTTGATCAGTGATCGTGAAACAGGTCGTCCGCGTGGTTTCGCCTTCGTAGAAATGAACGAAGCCGGAGCCCGTTCCGCCCAGGAGGCGTTGGACGGCAAGGATTTCCAGGGACGTAGCCTGCGCATCAACGAAGCTCAGGAACGTGCCCCCCGTCCCAGTGGTGGTGGCGGCGGTTATGGGGACAGGAACCGTCAGTCCAAGCGCTGGTAACGGCTACCCGACTGCATTGATTCAATAAGGCCCTTGCGAAGCCCCGTCCTCTATCTTCGTGAGGGCGGGGCTTTTTTGCTTCCGCGCGGGCTTTACAATCCGTATCGAAAAGATTCAACACTCCAATATGTTTGCGAAACACTTGGAGCGACGGCAAAAACAAGACAACTCAAGGAGGCCAAATGGCCAAGGAAGAATGTATTGAAATGAGCGGCATTGTTCAGGAAGCCTTGCCGAGCACCCTGTTTTCCGTGGAGCTGGAGACCGGACATACCATTTTGGGGCATCTGTGCGGAAAAATGCGCAAGTTTCGCATCCGCATCCTGCCCGGAGACAAAGTCCGCGTTCAGCTGTCTCCCTACGACCTGACCAAGGGACGGATCGTTTTTCGGGAAAAATAGGCAACCCCGTAGGCAAGGGGGCGGCTGCCCAAAGCTCCGCCTCGGCCCGGCCCCCTTTTTCGTTTTTTTTTTACGATCCGCGAGCCCCCGGAACATCTTCCAGGGTCGTCTTGCGTCCTTTGACTTTCTTAACGTCGTTCCGGAAACTTCCCCCGCTCCGTTTCTATTTCCCCCCCAGAACATGCCGCTTGGAGGCTGATAGAACCGTCTTGCGCAGCCGGATTGAATGCGGCGTGACCTCCAGCAACTCATCCTCCCGAATGAAATGCAGGGCCCACTCCAGGGTCAGCGGCAGGACCGGGGTCAGGATGACCGCCTCGTCCTTGCCCGAGGCGCGCATATTGGTCAGCTTCTTTTCCTTGCAGGGATTGACGTTCAGGTCGCTTTCCCGGTTGTGCTCGCCGACGATCATGCCTTCGTAGACCGGCTCACCCGGTGAAACGAACAGCCTGCCCCGTGGCTCCAGGTTGAACAAGGCGTAAGGTACCGCGGTCCCGGACCGGTCCGCAACAATGGAGCCCATGAACCGGGTCGGAAAATCTCCCCGGTATTCCTCATACCCGGAAAAGTAGGAGTTCATCACCCCGGTGCCCTTGGTGTCGGTCAAAAACTCATCCCGGTAGCCGATCAGCCCCCGGGAAGGGATGGTGAATTCCACCCGTACCCGACCGGTACCCTTGTTCACCAAATTGGACATCCGCCCTTTGCGGATGGACAACTTTTCCGTGACCACGCCCAGAAAAATCTCCTCGCAGTCCACGAACAGGTGTTCCATGGGTTCGTGGCGCTTCCCGCCCACATCTCTATAGATCACCTCGGGCCGCCCCACGCTCAACTCATACCCTTCCCGGCGCATGGTTTCGATCAGGATGGCCATCTGGAACTCGCCCCGCCCCTTGACCAGGAAGCTGTCCCGCTCCTCGGTCTCTTCCACCCGGATGGCCACGTTGCTCAGGGATTCCTTGACCAGACGCTCCCAGATTTTGCGGGACTGAACGAACTTGCCCTCCCGTCCGGCCAAAGGCGAGGTGTTGATGGTGAACTTCATGGCCACGGTGGGCTCGTCCACGGCGATCCGTTTCAAGCCCGAAGGTTCGGCCTTGGTGCAGATGGTATCCCCAATATGCACATTCTCGATCCCGGCCAGCACCGCGATATCCCCGGGCTCCACCTCGCTCACCTCTTGCAGTGACAGCCCCGCGTAGGTCTGCAACTTGGTGACTCGCAGCGGAAGATGTTCCGCCGCATCATTGATGCAGACCAATTGCTCGTTCTGCCTAGCCCGACCGTTGACCACTCGACCGATGGCCAGCCGTCCCAGGTAGTCTGAATAGCCCAGGTCCGCCACCAGCATCTGAAACGGCTTGTCCGGATCATAAGCGGGCCCGGGGACCGTTTGCAGAATCGCGTCAAACAGCGGGTGTAAATTTTCCCCGGGCTCGTCCAGGGAGCGTTTGGCAATTCCGTCCCGGGCAACGGCGTACAAAACCGGAAAATCGAGCTGTTCCTCGGAAGCATCCAGGTCGATGAACAGATCATAGACCTCGTCCAGCACCTCGGCCACCCGGGCATCCTGGCGATCAATCTTGTTGATCACCACGATGACCTTCAGCTTGGCTTCCAGGGTCTTCTTAAGCACGAAACGGGTCTGAGGCAGTGGCCCTTCCGAGGCGTCCACCAACAGCACCGCGCCGTCGGCCATGGACAGGGAACGTTCCACCTCCCCGCCGAAGTCCGCGTGCCCCGGGGTGTCGATAATGTTGATCTTCACGCCCTTCCAGGACACGGCACAATTCTTGGCCGCGATGGTGATCCCGCGCTCCCGCTCCAGATCCATGGAGTCCATGACCCGTTCGGCCACTTCTTGATTGTCCCGAAACAGCCCGCTTTGCCTGAACAGTCCGTCCACCAGGGTGGTCTTGCCGTGATCGACGTGGGCGATGATGGCGATGTTGCGAATCGCCGGATTGATAGTCTTTTGTGTCATAAGGATTGGTTTGTTGAAGGGTTGAGTAATTCTTACTTCTTGCCGCCCAGCAGCCCACCCAGGACGCCGCGCAGCACCTGGCGGCCTATCTGGTTGCCCACGGTGCGCATGGCGGACTTGCCCATGGCCTCCAGAGCGCCCTGACGGCGCTTGGAACCCAGCAGGAAGTCCCGCATGGCCCCGGAAACACCACCAGGGGCACCACCGGCCGCACCGTCGGCGGTTTCCTTGCTTCGGGAAGATTTCCCTCCCGAAGCGGCGCTCTCAATTGATTTCGCGGCCACGGCCTCCTCGGCCCGGGCCTGGAGGATCTCATAGGCGGACTCGCGGTCAACGGGCGTATCGTATTTTCCGCCCAAGGGGCTGCGTCCTCGCACAAGGTGCCGTTCTTCCGGCGTGATCACCCCGATCCGACATCGGGGCGGGACGACCAAGGCCCGCTCCACGGGCAGCGGGACGCCCTTGTCCTGCAAGGTGGTCACCAGGGCCTCGCCCACGGCCATGGAGGTCAGGGACTGGAGCACGTCCACGGCGGGGTTGGGCGGAAAGGTCTGGGCCGCGACGCGCACGGCCTTTTGGTCCCGCGGCGTGTAAGCCCGTAACGCGTGCTGGATGCGGTTGCCCAATTGCCCCAGAATTTCCTGGGGCACGTCGTCCGGATACTGGCTGCAAAAATACACGCCCACGCCCTTGGAACGGATCAGTCGGACCACCTGCTCCACCCTCTGCCGCAAGGCCGAAGGCACGTCGGCGAAAAGCAGATGCGCCTCGTCGAAAAAGAAGACCATCTTCGGCAGGTCCCGGTCGCCGACCTCGGGCAGGGTCTCGAACAGTTCCGAAAGCATCCAGAGCAAAAAGCTGGAATACATCCTGGGCCGCAGATACAGCTTCTCGGCGGCCAGGACGTTGACGATTCCCCGCCCGGACATATCCTGACGCATGAAGTCCGCCAATTCCAGAGCCGGTTCGCCGAAAAACAGATCGCCTCCGTCTCCGTCCAGCCGGAGCAGGGCCCGTTGGATCGCGGCCAGGGAAGAGGAATGCACCAGTCCGAACCGGGCCGACACGCTCTTCACGTTCTCCGAGGTAAAGATCAGCAGGGAGCGCAGATCCTTAAGGTCCAGCAGGAGCAGCCCTTCTTCGTCCGCCAAGCGGAAGACGATCTCCAACACCCCGGCCTGGATGTCGTTGAGTTCCATCAACCTGGCCAGCAAGGTCGGCCCCATCTGGGAGACCGTGGTACGTAGCGGATGCCCCAGTTCTCCGTAAATATCCCAAAACAGAACCGGGTTCGGTTCGTTGGCGTAGCCCTCGATTCCGATGCTCTCCAACCGCGATCGAATCCGGTCGTTCATGGCCCCGGGCATGGCCAACCCGGCCAGGTCGCCCTTGACGTCAGCCAGGAACACCGGCACCCCGAGCCGGGAAAAGCCTTCGGCCAGGACCATCAGGGAAACGCTCTTCCCCGTTCCCGTGGCCCCGGCGATCATCCCATGCCGGTTGGCGTACCGGCCATGCAGAAACACCTGCTCCCGGCCCTTGCCGATCAGGATTGTGTTCATCGTCTTCTCCATTCGAAACCATTCAAAAGTCACGATACGCATCGTTGTCCAAGGTTCCCCCCCACTCGCTCAACGTGCTCTCCAGGCAATGAAGATTGTCAACCTCAAGGTCCGACAGTCGCCGTACGTTAACCACGCCTTCCTGCTTGATTTCCCAGACGATGACATCTCCAGGTCCAACCAGCATGGCTTTTCGAACAGCTTGAGGAATGGTTGTCCGCCCTTTGGACGTGACCTTCGCGGTGGCGATCATTTCCAATCTCCTCGAACATCCGGACAGGGCAAGAACATGAATGTATAGCCTATCATCGTATAGAGTGAATAATCAGTTGTAAACAAACGATCTTGTTGGACCAACTTTCTTTGATCTCGAAGCACGTCTCAGATTGGACATCCGCAGCCCAAGCGGGCAAAATTACGAGGTCGTTTTTTTTGAACAAGGAGCACCGTGCCGACATTTCACTACGTGGCCCTGGATCGCCGGGGCGAGCAGCGCAAGGGGTTGTGCGAGGCCGAGAGCCGGGCCGCGGCGTATGCCCGACTCCAGGAGCAGGGGATGCTGCCGATCCGGCTCGGCAACGCCGGGCATGCGCAAGGCCGCACCCTGCGCGGCCTGCTTTCCCCCGTCTCCTGGCACCGGCGCATTCGCCTGGACGAATCCTTCTATTCCCTGGGCATGATGATCCAGGGGGGCGGATCCCTGGCCCAGAGTCTGGACCTGCTGGCCCGGATGTCCACCGGCGCGTCGGCCCGGTTCTGGGTCCAGATTCGCGACGCGGTGGAAGGCGGCCAGGCCTTTTCCCAGGCCTTGCAGGATCATCCGGGCGTCGTCTCCCCAGTGTACGCGGCCATGATCCATGTGGCCGAGCAGGTAGGCCGGTTGGGCGAGGTTCTGGAGCGCATCGCCCGGTATGAGGAAGGCCGCCGGGACTTTCGGGAAAAGCTGCTCACATCCCTTGGCTATCCGCTGACCATCCTGATCATCGGCCTGGGCGCGGTCTTCTTTCTCCTCTCCCGTGTCCTGCCCCGGATCGCGGACATCGTCACCGCCTCGGCCGGGGAATTGTCCTGGGACACCCGTCTGCTCTTGAATGTCGGTTCCTGGATGGAGTCCTGGGGCGGCTTGCTGCTCCTGGGTCTGACCGGGATGGTCTTCCTCGGCGTGACGACCTACAAGCGCCGCCCGAACTGGCGCATCCGCCTGGACCGCCTGCTCTGGCGGCTTCCGGTGGTCCAGAAAGGCGTCCTGGCCCGCTTTTCCGGGCTGGTTTCCTTTCAGATCCAAGCTGGGATCCCCCTGGTCCAGGCCTTGCAGAGTTCGGCCCAGGGCGTGGGATCGCTCTTTTTCCGAGAAAAAATGCTCCAGGCCGCCCGGGAAGTCTCCGCCGGCCAGCCTCTGGACGGTGTGCTCTGGAAACAGGACGTCTACCCGGACGTCTTCCTGACCGCCATCAGCGCCGGCCGGGCCGCCGGAAAACTGGGCCCGTTCATGGAACGCCTGGGCAAACTCCTGGAACGCGAAACCGACGCATCCCTGAAACGCTTCGCCGCCCTGGTCGAACCGGCCCTGATCCTGGGTCTGGGGCTGCTGGTAGGATTTCTGGTTCTGGCCGTAATGGGGCCGATCTTTGATCTGACGTCACGGGTCGGCTGATCCTTCACACCTACCGCGGCAACAGATACAGCACGCCCATGAACAGCGGCTGGTGGAGCAGATAGATCAGCAGGCTGTGGCGTCCCAGCCAGGACAGCATCCCGAAACCGGGGAGAGACGGTGGGGCGAGGAGGATGGACGGGCGACGGCGGTGAATTGACTGGCCGATGTACAGCCCCAGGAGCAGGACGCCGAACCAGGGCAGGATCGGCACGTAGTCCTCGGTGAAGGGCTTGTGGGTCATCATGCCCAGCCAGTGCAGCCAGGGATGGTTGAAAACCGGGTGCTGAACGAACAGGCCCACGAAGATGCACAGTACGCCGAAGGCCAGGTTCAGATTGTGCAGCCGCAAAAAGAGCAGAGCCAGAATTCGGGCCGTGAAGATGAAATGCAGGACGCCGAAGACCACCCAGGTCAGGGGAAAAACCAGGAACGTGCCCACGGAAACCAAGCCCGCGGCAACGCCCAAGATGGCCTGACGCCGCAGGAATCGCCACGGCTTCAACCCATTGTGGTTGGACAGGGCCAAGCTCGCGCCCACGGCCAGCACGAAGCCCCCCACGATCACCGACCGCAGGCCCAGCCAGAACGGATCGGTTTGGAAGCGGATGGAGACGACCCCAAAGTAGTTGAGATCAAAACAGAAATGATAGACAAGCATCAACAGCACGGCCCCGCCGCGAAACATGTCCAGCGCGGGCAGGCGCATCGAAGAGGGGCCGGTATATCCCGGCGACACGGGGGAAGAGGAAGAAGTGGCGTGATGCATGATGGAGATGCCGGAGATTGGAAAGTTTCTACGCAAATGTCACCCAAAGAGTCCAAGGACTCCATGGTCGTGACCGATACCCGCAGTACAAGTTTTTCCGGCAAAGGCCAACAGCCCCCTCAGCGCCTACTCGGCATGGCCCTGTTCATTGGCTTGGCTCTTTTGCTGTCCGCCGCCTGCGCCCCGCGCGTGACGCAACCTCCCAAGCCCGCTCCTTTGCTCACCGAACAGACCCCCTTCGGGCCAAGCATGACGCTGGCCGAAATGCTCGATCAAAGCCTGCGCACCCAGTATCGGCCTCCAAACATTGACTTCCCCGTACCTGATCAAATGGCCCATTCCTCTTCCGCCCTCCCGCAACGGTCCGGCGACTACTTCATGGAATTGAGCCGGGAGTCCGTCACCCTGCATTTGGCGTCCGACGTCACCGCATACGTGCTCGGGCCGTCAGCCTCTTCCAGCGGAGAAGCGCAAGCCAGGGGACAAACGGACGACATACCCGAAGCCGGGTTGGCCGTGGGCCACGCCAACGGAGACATCCACGTCTGGAGTTCCTGGCCGTGCGCCTCCCTGACCCTGCCCACGGCAGCCCCGGTCACTCTGCTGACCTGGGACGGCGTCGGGCCGTTTCTCGGCGCGGGCAATGCCCGCAGCGGCGAGCTGCATGCCTTTGATCTGCGCCACTGCGCCCGCGTGGGCACGGTTCCCGGACAGCATCCGCTACGTCACGCGGCGCTGTCTTCTTCATCGACCTGGGTCGCCGTGACGGATACCGGTCAACGTCTGTTCGTGGGGCCGCTCGGCGAACTCTTTGCCAACCCGTCCAACGCCTCTCCGGTATTGGAACAAGACCCCAGGCGCCACGTCGGCACCCTGCGCTTCCCGCCCCTGGCCCTGGCATTCAGCCCTCGGGAGGGCCTGCTTCAGAGCGTGGACCAAGCGGGATGGCTGCTGCTCTGGACCCTGCCGGATCTGACCCTGCTGGAGCAGGTTCGGATTCCCGGCGGCCCCTTTGGGGCGGCACTGTTCCACGGCGGCCATCTCATCCTGGGCCCAGCGGGTATTGATCAGGACGTCTCCCCCACCTCGCACGATGAGTCCCGTCCCGAACCGGTGATCTGGGATATTCCGAATTCCCGCGCCGTTGCCGCCGAAGAAATTTTGACGTCCCAAAACGCGTCCTCCACGAACCAAGGCGCTCCCTGGGCTCTGCTCCATTTTTTCGAGCGGTTCAACCTGGACGCCGGCCTGCTGACCTTTCGCACGGCCCAGAAGCACTGGCTGCGCAAGCTCCATTTCGGGACTCCCCGGCTCAGCGTGCATGCCGCGGACGACGACGGCCTGTTGCGGGTGACCGAGCCGGACCAGACGCAGCGCTGGTACCAAACGGCAACCGGAAGGCCCGCGGACGCTCCCGACCATGGACCAACGCGCCTGACGCCCCTTGCCGTCGCCCCGGACGGGACGGTGTCCTGGAACGGGCGGACCTACGCCCTTGCCGATCCGGTCCAAACCAGGGACGGATACGTGCTGATGGCCCGGCATGTTCCGGAACATCGTTTTTTCCTGTGGTGGATGCCCGTGGAGGAAGTACGCGTCTCCATGGACAGTTGGATCTTGCCCGACAAAACCGACCTCCTGCCCATACGAAACAGCCTAATCCAGGATTCTCCGCCGTCCTGGATTTCCCTTTCCGACCACCGCCAACCCGTTGGAGATATGCAATGAGACATCAATCCGGCTTCAGCCTGATCGAACTGATGATCGTCGTGGTCATCCTCGGCCTGCTGGCCACCCTGCTCGTGCCCCGAATCATGGATCGCCCGGACGAGGCCCGGGTGACCAAGGCCAAGGTGGACATCCGCACCCTGGAATCCGCCCTGCGCCTGTACCGGCTGGACAACGGGGTCTATCCCACCACCGAGCAAGGGCTCGCCGCTCTGTTCCGCAAACCGGACATCACCCCCATCCCCCGCAACTATCGCGACGGCGGATACCTGGAAGCATCCTCCGTGCCGAGGGATCCCTGGGGCAACGCCTACCGCTACCGCTCTCCTGGCCAACAGGGCCGGGACTATGAAATCACCAGCCTGGGCGCGGACGGCAAGGAGGGCGGGACCGGCTTCGCCCAGGACATCAACAGTTGGGAGCTGGACGATTGAAACGCTCCGACGCATCTCCCCAGAGCAACGCGGGCCTGACCCTTGTCGAGCTGCTGATCGTGCTCTTCATCGTCGGCCTGGGCTGGTTCACTCTGCTTCCCCGGCTGGACCCGACCCGGCCCTCCGGAAGCAACGCGCCGCTACATGAAGTGAACGTCTTTCTGGCCCAGGTTCGAAGCACGGCGATTGAAACCGGACGGTTTCAGGCCATTCGCCTGGATCCTACATCCGGGGTCCTGTCCTGGAACGAGGCCACCCACCGCTTACCGACCCCACCCGGCCGCTGCGTCCTGAACGACTCCCCGTGCCCTCATCCCGCGGCCCACTTCCGCGTCTATCCCCAGGGGCACATGGATCGGCTCCGGTTGGATTTTTCCAGCGGAGAGCGCTGGACCACCGCGGACCTGGACGTCCGCCTGATCAACGAGTTCCGGCCATGACGTTTGGACGCCCTTCCGCCAATCTCCGGCATCAGCACGGTGACGCGAGTCTCTCCCAAGGCTTTACTCTGGTCGAAGTCCTGGTGGCCCTGGTCATCGCCGCCATCCTGGCCTCCGGCCTGCTCGCCGCACAACGTCACGGCCTGAATCAAGCCAGCCGGGCGGACGTGCTCTGGCTGCACCTGAACACGGCCCAGGAAGCGCTCATGGGCCGAGATATCGGGCGCGGGGATTCTCATTTAACGGCGCCCGGCGGAATGTTGCCCGATAGCCGCGACCCCTTGGCCGCCCGGATCACCACCAACCCGCCGACCCCGGAACGCCCCTCCCCATGGGTGACCCTGACCACGCGCCTTGAGGGACGGGAGATGGCGTGGTCCTGGCCCGCGGCCTCTCCGTGAGGGATACGAAGTACGAAAAAATGACGCCACGGAACGCTTCCACTCATCACGACAGCTGCTCCACGCCCTCCCTTCCCGGCTTCACCCTGGTGGAAATCCTGGTGGCCCTGGTGGTGGCCGGGATGCTCATCGCCCTGCTCGCGGCAATCCTCGGGCGCGGGGTCGTGGCCTCGTCCGCCCTGGAGGAAACCGTGGAAAACCAGCGCTCCCGGGTCGTCCTGCACCGGTTGCTGAGCATGGACCTGCGGGGCATGTTGCCGGAAACGGAACTGACCATCACGGAGCACGGATTCACGCTGGAGACGGTCGCCAACCACCTTGTTCCCGGCCCCCTGCCCATGACCGTGACCTGGGACTTTTCCCAGCGCCAGGTCCGCCGCACCGAAGAGCAGCCGGACCTGGACTATGTCCAGGAACTGCTGGTGATCTCGGATCTGCGAGCCTGGAGCCTGGCCTTCCACGACCTGACCGAGGGCCGCTGGGTGGAACTGCGCTCGTGGCTGCACGGCACGCAGCGCCCAGCCCCCGCGGGCCTGCGGCTGGAACTGCGCCCTACCGGCGTACAAACCACATGGGATATCGTCCATCGCCTGCCCCTGGAGCATGATGCGCCGCTTTGACCGTCTACCCCGCTCCCATGGTGCCGTCCTCGTCCTGGTGCTGGTCACCCTGCTCCTGTTCAGCACCGTGGTGTTGCGGGTCGTCCAGCATGCCGCCCTGACCGAGGAAGAACATGTTCTGCTGCTCCAGACCATTCAGGCCGGGTTCCAGGCCGAAGCCGCGACGCACAAGGCCCTGGAACTGGTCGCCCGGTCCACCGAGAATCTCGGTACGACGGACCAGTCTCCGAGCCCCCTGGAATGGAACGAGGACGGCATCCGGATCACCATCACTCCCACCAACGCCAAGCTGAATCTCAACGCCCTGCACCCGCCCTCCCTGCATCCCCAGGTCATGACCAGGTTGCGGGAAGGCCTGACCCGCCTGTTCCAGCAAGCGGATACCCAAAAGGCCTCTCACGAGGGTTCCAGGACGAGTTTCCAAGGCGATACGCGAGACATCATGCTCTGGCTGGGTGAAGGTTACGACCCGGACCTGCCTGGTTCGGCCCGCGCCGCCGACGCACCCTACACCGGAATCCGGCCGTCCTATCGCCCCAGGAAAGGCCCCATGCAGCGACCGGAAGAACTGCTCCTGGTCACCGGCTTCACTGACCTCGATCCGGCCTGGGTGCGCCAACATTTCACGGTGTGGGGAACGGACGGACGGATCAATCTGAATCTGGCCGACAGGGAACTGCTCCTGGCCGTGGCTCCGGAACTGGAGGCCTACTGGCCGGCCATCCAGCGGCACCGCACGGAACACGGCTTCCAGCGCCTGGACGAACTCATCGCCCGCATCCGGATGCCCATGGACGTCTACCAGCGCGTCCTGCCTCACTTGGCCCTGGAAGCGGACACCCTGGAAATCTCTGTTGAGGTCCGGCAACCCGCATGGTATGAACTTCACCGAATCATCGTGGAACGGCCATCCATCCTCGCCGACACCCCACCCAGAATACTGGCCAGGGACATTATCGAGTCCAGGCCGCTTTGAGATGCAACGACGAGAACCAATGGAAAGACTTGATTATCCGAAGAATGAGAGAAGCTTATGATTCAAGAATATTGCCAAAATGCCATTGCTCGCGCCGAATACAAGAAACTTGACGACGGCACTTGGTTTGCTGAAATTCCTGGTTTTCAAGGAGTCTGGGCCAACGGAGAAAGCATTGAAGCCTGTCGGCAGGATCTCTGGTCGGTTTTGGAGGAATGGCTCGTAATGAAAATTCAAGACGGCGACCCGCTCCCATGTTTCAATGGTTTGTCCCTGCATGTTAAAGAAGTTGCCGTCGTATAACTGAGTGTTGAAAAAGCCCTTTGTCGGCAGTCCGTTCAAAAACCCCAAGTGCAAGGAGCAAAGAAAAATCAAGGTCGAAGCGTATTTATTGATACGTGAGAGTTTGAATTTTTTGCGGCGACGCAGCAATTGAGAGTTTTTCAACGGACTGATAAGCCCATGCCTCTTTCACGTCGACAGCTTATTCAAAAGATGCGCCTGCTTGGCTTCCATGGTCCCTATTCCGGAGGCAAGCACCAATTCATGGCCAAAGAAACACTCAAGGTTCGCATTCCGAATCCCCACAAATCCAATGAAATATCCGAAGCCCTGTTGTCCGAAATACTCCGGCAAGCAGGGATTTCCAGAAAAGACATCTTGAATTAAACACGAGCCCCCCTTGCCTCGCACCTCCACCCGCAATCAATTTCATGTCGTCCGGTTCATCAAGGACGCTCTGGTTTGGGAACGCTTTGACGGTCAGGCCCTGCATCCAGTCCCTCATCCGGATCAGGCCTCGAAGTCCTTGCGTTCTCTGCCGGTGTTGGCGCTGATTCCGGATCGACTGTTCTTTTTCTACCAGCCGGAGAGCGATCACCATTCAGGCAGCCTCCGGCAGCGCACAGCCGCGGCCCGACTGGAGATGGAGCAGGCCTTTCCCGCCCAGGCGTCGAGAAGCGGGCCGGACATCGTTCTCGACGCCGGTCGTACTCGCATTTTGGGCTGCTTTCCGCACCCGGAATTAACTGAGTTCTGCCGTCGTCACCAGGATGTTCTGGCCCGGGCCAACTCCGTAACCACGCCGTTTTTTCTGGCCTGGAACGCGGGATATCGACGCAGGATCGAAAGCTGGATCTGGAGTAATCCGGAGGACCGGACCACGGCGGCCATGGTTCACGGCAAGGTCAC
Source organism: Desulfonatronum thiodismutans (assembly GCF_000717475.1). Taxonomy (NCBI): domain Bacteria; kingdom Pseudomonadati; phylum Thermodesulfobacteriota; class Desulfovibrionia; order Desulfovibrionales; family Desulfonatronaceae; genus Desulfonatronum; species Desulfonatronum thiodismutans. Next base: position 98,758 of record NZ_JPIK01000010.1, on the reverse strand, counting down.
CTTCTTCCCCGGCACCGACGTGGAACTGAAGGCTCGACTGACCGAGCCCTCCGAAACGGGCACAGTCGGCAAGTCCTTCGTCTCCCCCAAGGAATGGCGTTTGCCCGAACTGCTCCTGGCCGCTCCGGACATCGGCTGGTCCCAACTGCGCCTGCCGTTGCCCGTTGCGGACGGAGAGAGGCCCGGCTCGCGCCAATTGGTTCGGTTGTGGATCGCTACTGCGCTCCTGGGTGGGTTGGTCTGTCTCGGGCAGGCGTTACGCTTGAGCGACCAGCAAGCCCAGGTGGATCATTGGGAACAAGCCACCAATCGACTCTATTCCGAAGTGCTCGCCCCGCCCCTGGGAGACGACCCTTTTGGACGACTGCTCTTCCGGCACAGCCAGCTCCAGGGGCCGCCCCGATCCGGGCCGGACGCCCTGGCCCTATTAGGGCTGCTCAGTGCATCGGCACCGCCGGAATTTCATGTGGAGAACTTCTCCCTGGGTCCGAACTCCGGCATCATCCGGGCCAGACTGGCCGACTACGAACAACTGGAAGCTCTGCTCAAGGCCCTGGAAGCCCAGGACAGCCTCCGCTTCGACCTGGACCAGGCTTCAAGCGCGGACGACGCCGTCCTGGCGACCATAAGGGCGAGCTATTGAGACAGGCCCGGCAACCAAGGCATTTGGCCCCATGAACAGCTCACAGCGCATCTCTTTCCCGTCCTCTCCGGCCTTTTGGCAAGATTGGCCCCCTCACCGCCGACGCGGAGCCCTGTACCTGCTCCTGACCCTGACGGTGGCAGGCTCCTTGGCGGCCTGGTTCTCGCTGTACGCCGCGACCCAGCGCGCGGTTCTTCGCGAGGAAGCGGCCATGGAACTTCACCAGCAAGTATCGGCGTTGGTCGCGGAAATCCGGGGCCTGGAACGTGTGCCAAACCTGGAGCGGGCCAACCTGCCGATCCTGGTCGCGGCCCGCCAGATCAGCCGCGACATCGGCCTGGAAGACAAGTTGATTTCAGTCAGGCCGGCCTTGCAGGCCACGGGACGGGACGGAGTTCAGCTCTACTACGAGCGGCTGACCCTGCCGGACCTGCTGGCCCTGCTTGAAACCCTGAGCCGGGACGGCGGCCTGCAAACCTCCACCGTGACCTTCAACCGGCGTCTGGACAATCCGTCCCTGGCCGATCTCCAACTGGTACTCTATCGATGACCTCTCCCAATCCTGCTCAGAACCCTCTTCGTGATCCCAGCTCCCGCGCTACCGACCAAACTTCAGGCCAAACTGTCGGCCAAACCGCCGCCAAACCGGGTCTGCTCCGCCGCTTCGGCCCGGTCGGCACGATCTTCCTCATCGGCCTGCTGATCGGACTGATCTTCTTCCTCTCCAGAGAACTGCTCTGGAGCCAGGTTCTGCGGCACACCCTCGGCCACCTGCCCAACGCCTCCTGGAGTTGGCAGGCAGTCGGGGACCGGGGGCTAACCCACATCACCTACCAGCATTTTGAATTGCATGTGAACCAAAGTCGGTTCTTCGTTCCAAAGCTGACCATCCAACTGGGCACGACCCGCCCGGTGACCATGACCGCGATCACCGGGCCGACCCTGGTGGCCGACTTGAGTTGGGACAAGGAACTGCGCCTTTCCGGCGGCGTGGACCTGCAACGGCTCATGCCTGAACAACGGGTCCAAGGCACCCTGGAGACCGAAGGATTCATCCGCTGGCGAACCTGGGACCAGCCCCCCCATCAAGGCGAGCTGGACATCCAGGCCCCCGGCCTGTTGGTCGTAGCCCCGGGCATCATGACCATCAACCTGCGCGGCCAGGCCACCCTGGAAGGCAACCACCTCCTTTTGACCCCCCTGCAAGCCGACGGCCCGGTGGGCGTCACCGCCGACGCGGAGGGCTTCCTGGACTGGAACCGCCTGGAAAACACCACCTACTCCATCTCCGGCACCCTGACCGGCCTGGGCAATATGCCTTTTTCGGCCTCGGGGCGGCTGGGGAGTTTGTGGGGGAAGTAGCAACGTAGAGGCTGCCACTTTTGCCCATCAATCAGCGTCCCTCGAATCTGAACGAGGAAGGATGCATGCACCTGGAATATATTCAGGAAGCGCTAAGCAGGGCGCACTACGAAATGATTGACGATGATGAACCTTACTACGGTGAAGTTTACGGCTTGCCGGGTGTTTGGGCCACCGGAACGACCCTGGAAGCATGCCGCGAAAACCTGCGAGAAGTCATAGCAGGCTGGATAAACATCCGCTTGAAACAAGGCCTTGCACCCTGCCCCCACCCAATCAAAGGCTGGTGACCCGCAACAACTCTTCCATGGTGGTTTTGCCCTGATCAACGAGGCGCAGGCCGTGGTCGTGCATGGTTTGGAAGCCGGTTGTCTTGAGGTGGGCGCGGAGCTGTTCCACGGAGGATTTCTGGACGATCAGGCTGCGCAAGGCCTCATCCACGGGCATCAGCTCGAAAATCCCCTGGCGGCCGCGGTAGCCGCTGTGGCGGCAGGCTTCGCAGCCGATATGGGAATTATGGGAAGGATGGGTGGGATGGATGGAGGAGGAACACATCGGGCAGGTCAGGCGGACGAGGCGCTGGCCGATGACCAGATGCAGTGATGAGGCCAGCAGGAAAGGTTCCACGCCCATTTCCAGCATCCGGGTGACCGCTGTGGGCGCGTCGTTGGTGTGCAGGGTGGCCAGGACCAGGTGTCCGGTCAGCGAGGCCTGTACGGCAGTGCTCGCGGTTTCCTGATCCCGGATCTCGCCCACCAGGATGATGTCCGGATCCTGGCGCAGGAAGCCGCGGATGGCCGTGGCAAAGGTTACGCCCGCGGCCCGGTTGACCTGGACCTGATTCACGCCGGGGAGGTGGTACTCCACCGGATCCTCCACGGTCATGATGTTCCGGGATTCGCGGATCAGCTCGCGCAGGGCCGCGTAGAGGGTCGTGGTCTTGCCGCTGCCCGTGGGACCGGTGACCAGGATGATCCCGTGGGGCGCGGCGATCATACGGGTAATCACGGCCACGGCCTCGGGTTCCAGGCCGAGGTCGGACAGGGGCAGGATGTTTTTGGAGCGGTCCAGGATGCGCAGCACGGCCTTTTCGCCGTTGAGCGTGGGCATGGTGGAAACCCGGACGTCCACGTCCTTGCGGCCCACCCGGACCTGAAAGCGCCCGTCTTGCGGAGCGCGGCTTTCGGCCACGTCCATCTGGCCCATGACCTTGATCCGGGCCAGCACCGTGGATTGGACCGCCAGCTCCAGGCGGCGTTCAGTGCGCAATTCGCCGTCCACCCGAAACCGGACCTGAAAGCCGTTTTCCCGGCCTTCGAAGTGAATGTCGCTGGCCCCCTGACTCACCGCCTGATGCAGCAACCGATTCACCAAGCGGACGATGGGCGCGTCCTCATGGGACCAGCCCAGCAGTTCCCGACCGGAGTCGTCCGCTTCCCCACCCAAGGCCTCCACATCGTCCTCCGCCCCCGGCGCGTCTTCTTCCCAGAGAGCCAGGGCCTGTTCCAGGGCCGGAAAAAACGCCTCGTTGCGAACCAGTTCCGTACGCACCGCCAAACCGAGCCTCCAGGCAAGAAAATCAGCCAAAGGCCTGGCCCTGACAGCCAGGAGCCAGACCCGGAGCGTCCCGTCTTCCGCGGCCACGGGTAAAAATTCGTTGCGCCGGGGAAAGGCCAGGTACTGACTCACAATCTCCTGGGGCAAGTGCGCTAGGTCCGGTGATGCGGGAAACGCGGCATCAAGCATCATTGATCGGACTCTCGATCCAACTCTTGTTCACGTTCGCGACCCAGTTCCCGGCCCATCTCCCGATCCAGATCAAAGCCGTGCTGGTCCCCGCCCTGCCAGAACTCCCTTTGCAGCAGTTCCCGGCTGGTGCGCTGGCCTTCCCGCAGGTTGTCCATCCGCCGCCGGGTTAATTCCTCGGCCTGCTCCACGGTGTTGATGATTCTGGCCGACAGAAAGACCATCAGGGTCGCTTTCTCCGCGGAGACCGCCTCCCGGCGAAACAACCAGCCCAGGACCGGAATTTTGGACAGACCCGGTACGGCCCTGCGGACCTGGCCGAATTCGTTCTGCATCAGCCCGCTGATGACCATGGTGAACCCGTCCGGAATCTGAACATTGGTTCTGGTGTTCCGGCTCCGGGTTCGCGGCCGGTCGTCCTCACCGGCCGAATCGATCACGTTGCTGACCTCTTGCTCCACCTGCATCCGGATCACCCCGGTCTCGGCATTGATGTGCGGCGTAACCTTCAGCCTGATCCCGACGTCCCGGTATTCGAAGGTCTTGATGGGATTGTTCTGGGTGTCGAATTTCTCGCTGACCTGATAGGCGCGGTTCTCGCCCACGAAGATTTCCGCCTCGGCGTTGTCCAGGGTCATGATCTGCGGTGTGGAGAGAATATTGAAGTCCCGGGCGGTTTTCATGAAGCTGATCAAGGCACCGAGGGTGGAAAACGTCTCCCCGGCGTAGGTAATGGCATTGCCCAGGGCTCCCACGGTAAACCCTCCCGGTGCCAACGGCGGAGCCGCCGTCGCCAGCAAGGGCGTCAGGCTCGAAGGTGACCCCAGAAAACCGCCCGTGGCCACTCCATCTGATCCGCCTCCGCCCACGACCCACTCCACGCCGAAGTCCTGGCTGTTCTCCAGGGATGTCTCCACGATCAGGGCCTCCACGAAAACCTGATCCAAGGGGCGATCCAAATGGGCGATGATAGACTCCACCTGGCGCTGAATCCGCGGCTCGGCCAGAACCAACACGGAGTTGGTCTCCGCGTCCGCGGCCACCAGGACACCGCGACCGTTCGTGCCCTCCTCCGCTCCTCCGACTTGGTCCCCCTGGAGCAGGGTGCGCAGCACGTCCGCGGCGGAGGAGGCCTTGGCGTTCTTCAGGGCGTACATGCTCATGTCCGCGCTGGAGTCCGTGATCCGGTCCAGGTTCTCCAGCAAGCCGCGCACGGCTTGACGCTGCTCATCGGAGCCCGCCACCAGCAGGGAATTGGACCATTCCACCGCCAGGATCACCGGAGTCTCGGCCAGATGGCCGCGGGAAAACAGCTCCTCGTACAACTGCCCCACCTTCCGGGCCGTGACCGCGGCCTGGGCCTGATGCAGAGGCAGCAGTTCCACGTCCCAACGCGCGCCCAAGGACAGCACCGCCTCCAGCACCTCCTGCATCTTGCGCACTCTGGAACGGGTGTCCCGGAGGAGCAAGGCCTGGGCCTGGGGAATCTCCATGATCAACCCGAACCGGGAGGCAAAGGGCTGCAGCAGTTCGCTGACCTGCTCCCGCGGCAAACGCTGGTGCAGGCGAATGACCGTGGTCAGCAGCTCGCTGTCCTCTCCGGGCTCCAGACCGGGCCGGAGCGGATCAACCATTTCCGAAGCCTGCGGGGACTGCAAGACGTAGAACAGGTCGCCCTGGGCCACCAGATCCAGGTTGTTGCTGGCCAAAACCCGATCCAGCACGGCCAGCAGCTCCGGTTCGGTCATAGGTGCCTGAGAATGCAGGGAAACCTTTACCGGCGGGATCTGATCCTCGCGAAAAACCATGTTCCGGCCGGTGAACCGGCCGACGAACACAATGAAATCACGCAGGGTAATCCCCTCCAGGTTGGCGGTCATTCGTTGGTCTTCTCGATCTTCCGCTTCCTGGGCTGAAACCACTCCCAAGGAAAGGATGAGTACCAAAAGCACGAAAACCAGGGCGATCAAACACTGCACGCCGCAACATGCCGTTAATCTTTTCATGGACACCGTTCCTCTCAGCTTCGTCGGGCGACGGTCATGGAAATACAAGGGGCTAATTCAGTTCAAGGATAAAAGTCTGCATCTGGGAGGCTCGTTGGACGTCCAGGGTGACCAGGGAAGATCGGTCCATCCCGGAATAGGCCTGAAGGAGCTGGGTTGGCCCGGTCAGTGCTTGACCGTTTATTCTGGCCAGCACGTCCCCGTTACGCAACCCTACCTTGTGCAGCAGGGAATCCGGACGAATACTGAGTACCTGGAAGCCGCTGACCCGGCCATCAATCGTGAACGGCTTGAAGCTGGCCATTTGCAGCAGCGCGTTCGGGTCGGAAAGCAGCGGTTGGACATCTTTTCGGGAGAGACTGACCCGGGTTCCGACCCCGGGGGCCGCCCAAGTCTGCATCTCGGGTGGACGAAATCCCGCGCCTGTTTCCATGGCTTCGCCTTGACCGTCCCAAAAAAGAACCTCTTCTCGCCGATCTCCGGACGCAAACACCGCTGACCGGGCCCGCACTTCCACCAGTTCCCATCCGTCAAGCATGTCGCCCTGGTCCGCGATCACGAACTCCTCGTCGCGACGCACCAGGGCCTTGGGCCTGGCTCCGGTGATCGTGCCCAGCAGGCGCCAGTCAAAGGACGAAGCCCCGGTGACGGGTTCCGGAGAGATGTGTTCTTGTTCGGGAGATTCCAATCCCAGAATATTTGCTTCCAGGATCACAGCCGTCCAGGACTCGGTGGCGGCGTTGGTCGTTGCCATCGGACTTGGCGAGGAAAACGTCGGAGTGGTCTCAACATGTCTGTTCCACAGGCCCGTAAGCACGAAAGCCGCCGCCAGGCCAAAGGCCAACGGCAGAAGCAGCCGGAAGGACCGGAGGGAGAACAGCCAGGAAGAATTCACGAAGAGGAGGAGAAAGGGTTCAGGATGTGGGGCACGGGGAAAACTAAAACATTCATCCGTTCCGGGCAAGAAGAATCACGAAGAACGATCCGGGGATCGGCGACGCGTTTTAATTTTGCGCCTATATTAACTGTTGAAATAGTCCTTACCCTGCAGTTCGTTCAAAAAACCTAAAAGCAAGGAGAAAAAATCAATGTCGAAGCGTAGTTATTCATACGTGAGAGTTTGAACTTTTTGCGGCGACGCAGCAATTGGGAGTTTTTCAACGGACTGCTATCCCACGTAATTCGGCAAGTTCAGGAACAACTCTCGGGTAAAGGTGACCAGCTTGTCCATGATCCAGGGAAAGGAAAACAGCAACGCCAGGAAGATGGAAATGATCTTGGGCACGAAGGTCAAGGTCATTTCCTGGATCTGCGTCGCGGCTTGGATAATGCTGACCAGGACGCCCACAATCAAACCAATGCCCAACATGGGCAGGGCGATCATCAAGGTCAGTTCAATGGATTGACGGGCAAAGCCGATCACGAATTCAGGGGTCATACTGGTCTCCAGGCAAGAGGATCAGGTTGATAAAAAAGGTTGAGGCTATGGGCTATGGGCTATGGGCTATGGGCTATGGGCTATGGGCTATGGGCTATGGGCTGAGAGGGGAACACAGCGATTTGAAAGTCAAATTTTCTTCGACTATCACCTGACTTCCGACTTCCGACTTCTGGATACTGACTCCTGTCTCCTGCCTGAATCACGCAAAGCCGTTCACCAGCGAAAATATCAAAAGATTCCAACCATCCACCATCACGAACAACAGCAACTTGAACGGCAGGGAGATCATCACCGGGGGCAGCATCATCATGCCCATGGACAGCAGGATGCTGGCCACGACCATGTCCAGGATCAGGAACGGAATGTAGATCAAAAAGCCCATCTGGAAGGCGGTTTTCAATTCGCTGATCACGAAGGCGGGAACCAGGATGATGGTCGGCACCTCGTCCCGGCTGGTCGGGCGTTCCATTTGGGTAATGGAATAGAACAGTGAAAGGTCTTTTTCCCGGGTGTGCTTGAACAAAAAGGCTCGCATGGGTTGCTCGGCCCGGGTCAAGGCTTCTTGAAAGCCGATATCCTCGGCTAGATATGGCTGGAGCGCCGTGTCGTTGATCTCCTTGCCCACGGGCATCATGATCACGAACGTCAAAAAAATGGCCAGACTGGCCAGGACCTGATTGGGCGGCATTTGCTGCGTGCCCATGGCCTGACGAATGAAGGAGAAAACAATGACGATGCGGGTGAAGCAGGTGGCCGTGAGCAGGATGGCCGGGGCCACGGAAAGGACGGTGAGCAGGAAAAGGATTTCCAGGGCGATGGAAACGTTGTCCGGCTCGCTGGCTCCGCCGCTCAAGGTCAGGTTCAGGGCCGGAGCCCCGGTCTGAGCGGCGGCGAGACCGGACAGCAGGGGCAGGAGGATCAGGGCGGCAAGGCCGAGTCTAACCGCCTTTGGCCCTGGATTGCTCCAAATGTTTGGAAAAATCGGCGTGTTCATGGTCATGGTGCGTCTCCGTGAGCAGCGTTATGGAGGAATCCGTCACTCCCAGCACCATGTCCTTATTCAAATACCGGACCACCACCACGCTCTTGCGCGGCCCCAGGGCCATCTGGCCCACCAGCTTGAGGTCCGCGGGAAGCTGGCGGGTCAACCCGGCCTTGTGTCCGTACCGCTTAAGCAGATGGAGAACCACGAACAGCAAGGCCAAAACCAGGAAAAGGCCGCCGATCATTTTCAGCGCCGCGAAACCGAAGTCCCAGGTCGGGGCCGCCATGGAGGGTTCGACTGGATCAGGCAAGTTGTTTCACCCTTTCAATGGGGCTGATGATGTCCGTCAGCCGCACCCCGAATTTTTCGTTGATCACCACGGCTTCGCCCCGAGCCACCAGCTTGCCGTTGACGAAAATTTCCAAAGGTTCGCCGGCCAGCTTGTTCAACTCCACCACGGAACCCTGCCCAAGCTGGAGCAGCTCGTTGATCAACAGCTTGGTCCGCCCTAGCTCGGCGGAAACATCCAGCGGGATGTCCAGGATGAAATCCAGGTCCCGTTTGGTCTTCTCCTTGGGGGTCTTGGCGTCCGACGTCAAATCCTTGAACTTGGGATCCTCGGTCTTGGCGGCGAAGGACTTCTGCTGTTTCTCCTTCTTGAGCTGCGTCTCCTCTTCCATGGCCAGGGCCTTGGCCCATTCGTCCGCCATATCCTCCTGGCTTTCGCTCTTATTGCCGGTCTGGGCGGCGGCTTTGGTGGCCGCCTCGAACGGATCCTCCGGCTCTCCGCCCTCGTCCATCTCTTCCAGGGCCTTGGCCCACTCTTCAGCCAGTTTATCCTGGTCCATTGACTCGTCGCTCATGCGGGACCTCGCTTCAGTCTCAGCGACCGCTTCCGGCTCGCCGATGGTTGATGATTATCGACTTAACTGAGTGTTGAAAAAGTCCATATCCGGCAGTCCGTTCAAAAACCCCAAGTGCAAGGAGCAAAAAAAGCTACCAGGACACGTCCTGTGTCCGGTCCCTGCGGGCTGCGGCTTCGCCACATTTTCGATTTGCCTTCCTGGCAATCGAATCAAGCTCGAAGCGTATTTATCCATACGTGAGAGTTTGAACTTTTTGCGGCGACGCGGCAATTGGGAGTTTTTCAGCGGACTGTTAAGCACCGTCAGTATCGAACTTCCGCTTCCTTGACCACCTGGATCGCCCTGTTCGCCTTGACGAAGCCGGGCTGGCAATAGAACTTGTCCACCCCGTGAATTTTCACTTCCAAATGCTGATCCGTATCCGTATCCAGCAGCAAAATGTCGCCAATGTCCAGATTCAGCAACTGCCGCCCGGTGATGGAGGTTCGGCCCAGAGGAACCACCAGTTCCACCGGGATTTCCATCATTCGTTCCTTAAACCGGGAAAGCCAGGCATGATCCACCTCCAGTCGTTCGGACTGAAAAGAAGCATAGAGCTTGGAGCGGATCGGCTCGATGGTCGAGTACGGCAGGCAAAACACCAGGGAACCGATGGCGTTCTCCAGTTCCACCTCCATGGAAATCACGACGACCACGTCGCTGGGTGGCACGATGCTGGCGAACTGAGGGTTGATCTCCATACGCTGAAGCTCGACGCGGACATCATGTACCGGGGTCCAGGCCTGCTCCATGGCGTTAAGAAACAGCTTGACGACCCGCTCGATCACCGACTGTTCGATGGGAGTGAAGTCTCGGCCTTCGATCTTGGGCTGGGTGCCCTGGCCCCCGAAAAAATTCTCCACCAGGGCGAAAACCAGTCTGGTGTCCACGACCAGAATGGCATTGCCGCGCAAGGGCTCGATCTTGAAAATGTTGATGCTCGTGGGAACGGGCAGGGAGCGCATGAAGTCCCCGAACTTGGACATGTCGATGGATACCGGGTTGACGTCGACCTTTTTGCGCATGGTGTTGGCCAGGGCATTGGAGGACAAGCGGGCGAAGCGGTCATTGACGATCTCCAATACCGGCATTCGTCCGCGGATGATTCGGTCCTGATTGGCCAGATCAAAGGAGATAACCCCCGAATCATCGCCGGCCCCCACGGATTCGGTTTCGATCTCTCCGCCGGTCAACCCTCGCAAAAGAGAGTCGACTTCGTCCTGGGACAGTATTTTGTTCATATGTCGATCACCCGTGCGGAAAACGTTTCTCAGATCCCTGGGCCTCGCCCCGGTTCACTGGACCACGAACTCCGTGAAATACACGTTGGTCACCCTGCCGCCCCCGACGATCTGATTCAATCGCTCCACGATCTGATTTTTCAAGGTGATCTTTCCCTCCATGCTGGCCAGGTCGGCGAAGGACTTGCCCGCCAACAGGAGAATCACCGCGTCACGAATCCGGGAGTTATTGCGCTGCACGTCGGCGATGGCGGCTCTGTTCAGCACCTCCACATCCAGGGTCATGCGCAGAAACCGCCTTCCCAGGGGATCAGCCAGGTTGACGACGAACGGGTCCAGGGTCACGATTTCCGGAACGAAATCCGTCCGAGCACCCTGACGGCCGGCTTGATCCCCTTCCTGCTCCAGGACGGCGTCCTCGGAAACGGCCCCGGGGCCCATCAAGAACCAGTAGGCGGCCCCCCCGCCACCGGCCAGCAGCAGAAAGACCAGCAGCAAAACCACCCACTTCACCTTCCCTCCCTTTTTCTTTTCCTCGTCCACCGGAAGAGCATCTTTTTTCGCCATGCGTCACCTCGTCGAGACGCTACGCGGAACATGGTGGACCGCGGAGCCGTCTTCACGCTCATCGGAGCTGTTACAATGCGTTCTTGAAAAGAATTTCCACCCGGCGATTCAAAGCCCTTCCTTCCGGGGCCCGGTTATCGCCCACCGGCATACGCTCGGCGTAAGCGGAAACCGAGAGTTTGGCGTCCGGAACTCCGGAGAGCAGCAGGACTTCCAGCACGGCCATGGCCCGCAGGGCGGACAGGGTATCGTTGTCCATGGTTCTCCCCGGTAAACTGTCCGTGTGCCCGGAAACATTGACGACGTTATGCACGTACAGGACCAACGGGGCCAGTACTTCCAGAAGTCTTCTGGCCGGATCGTTCAATTCATGCCCACCCAAGGGGAAAAGCAATTCGTCCGTTAACAGAATGGCCACTCCCTCGGGTCGTTCCAGAAGTTTCAAATTTTCATCCAACGTGGACCTTGGGATTTCCCGGGGCAGGACATCATCCGGAAAAAGCAGGTCGCGGATGCGCTGTTCGTTGTCCCGGAACTCCCAGGGACGCTCCAAAAGCTTGATCACCTCCTCCACCCTGGTGGGAATCCGCCCGGCCGTCTGTTTGGAAACAACGCCCATATCCCCTCTGAAAAAGGTCGCGGCATCGATGACCACCTGTCTATCCATGGAGGACATGCTGAGCAGCAGGACAAAAAAGGTCAAAAGCAGGGTGATCAGATCAGAAAACGTAATCAGCCAACCCATGGGATCAACGCTGAGCCCACCTCCCTTTTTCTTTTTCTTGGCCACGTTCGCTCCGTCCGAGGTACGTTCAGCTAGGGTCGAAACGAATCATTGCCCGGCGCCTCGGGAAACTGGAAAATAAAGTCTCTGTAAATATATTCCTCCGGCGTGGTGCTCGCCTCCGGTCGGGCCAAACGCGGCGTCCAGGTCTCGTTGCGTCGATCCAGAATAAAGTCCACTCTTCTGTTGGCGCGGCGCCCTTGCGGAGTTTGCGGACTTTCCCGTGGCTGGAACCGCCCCAGGCCTTCCATACGCAGGTTCTCAACGGGAACGCCTTGCTCCAAAAGAAAGCGGTATACGCTCATCGCCCGGAACAAGGACAAGGCCCAGGATGAATCCGGGGTCTCGTCCCACATCGAGGTATGATAGGCCGCCTCGAACTCATCCCGCAACACCGAGGTATGCCCGGCCACTTGCACGGGAGCTTCAACCACGCGCAACACAGGCACCACCTGGTGCAAAAATGCCCTGCCCTCGGGCGACAGGTCCGTTTCTCCGGGGGGAAACAAGACCGCCGTGTTCACGCTGAAAATCTGAACAAACCGGTTGCTGACGAACTGCAAGTCCTCCTCGATGTCGTCCCAGAGCAATTCCTTAAGCGCGGCCAGATCCCGATCCGGTGGAATCGGCCCGGGATGGGCGGACTCCAAGCTTTCCTGAACGCCCAGAACGTCCGGCTTGGCCTGAGTCATCCCGAACGTGCCCAACAATGAACCGAGAGCCAGCCGAATCCTGCGCTCATCCATCAAGGAGGCGTTGGTCACCAGGTAGACGAAAAACGCCATGATCAGAATCATCAAGCCCGTGAAGGTCAGCAGCCAACCGGGAGTTTGCGGAGCAGCCTGCTTTTTTTCCCGCTTCTTGCCCATGGGAGTATCCGATCCAGCTCGGCATCAGTCCGACTGGCTGCGCATTTTGGGAGGCAGAAAGCCATTCAACTTTTCTTCAATGATCCTGGGGTTTTCTCCCCGAGAAATGGACAAAATACCCTCCAGGGCCAATTCCCGGAGCAGCACTTCCTCTTTGCTGCGGGTCTTTAATTTTCCGGAAAGAGGGTTGAAGACCAGGTTGGCTAAAACCGCGCCGTAGAACGTGGTGATCAAGGCCACGGCCATGGCCGGCCCGATGGCTGAGGGATCGTCCATGCTTTGCAGCATCTGAACCAGCCCGATGACCGTGCCGATCATCCCCAGGGCCGGCGCGTACATGCCCATGGCCGCGAAAATATCCGCCCCGGTCTCATGGCGCTCCTGCAGGTAAGCGATTTCCGTTTCCATAATATCCTGGATCATTTGGGGTTCCACACCGTCCACCGTGAGCTGCATGGCCTTGCGCAGATACGCGTCGTCGATCTCCTTGAGCAAGGGCTCCAGGGAAAGAATCCCCTCCTTGCGCGCCCGGTTGGCGTAGTCCAAAAACTGGCCGATGGTATCGCCGGGCTTGGGCAGTTGGTTGAAGAAACAGTTCCTGACCACACCGGCCACGCCGAGAATATGTCCCAGCGGGTAGTGGACCAGGGTCGCCCCGACGGTCCCGCCGAGTACGATCAAGGCCGAAGGTATGGACACGAACACAAACAGGCTGCTGCCCATCATGATCGCGGAAATGACCAGCCCAAAAGAAAGCACTACCCCGATGATCGTCGCCAGATCCATAAGGGACCCTCAATTCCTTGTATCCCACGCGGCGCTATACGGTCCGGCCGCGTCCACGTTTTTTGGTTTCCAGTTCGTAACTATTCAGAACACCGAGGTCGGAACCTCATTCTGGCGCTGGATTCCCGCCTTCGCGGGAATGACGTGTTTTTCAATGCCGTCTCCGAGTCCGTCATACCCGCGAAGGCGGGTATCCAGTCCGATTTTTCTCTGATGTACTGAGTAGATACTCCATTTCTTATCACGTGCCGGATCACGGAGAAACCCGCGCCGGACGCTCGCCGAAAATCCGCGTCCCGATCCGCACCATGGTCGCCCCTTCGGCAATGGCCTGGGGAAAATCACCCGTCGTGCCCATGGAAAGCTCCGGCAACCACAACCCGGTTTGCCTCTGAACGGCGTCGCGCAACCTCCGAAGCTCACCGAAAAGACGCTGCTTGCGAGCCAAATCCAATTCAAAGGGCGGCAGCGCCATCAACCCGCGCAAGGCCAACCCTGACAATCCGCCGACATGCTCCGCCAAAGCCGGAAGCTCTTCCGGAGTTACCCCGCCCTTTTGCGGCTCGTCTCCAAGGTTCACCTGAATGAGGACATCCAGCACTTGGCTTTTGGCTTGGAATTTCCCATGCAAATCCAAAGCCAACGCCGCGTTGTCGAGACCATGAAACAGGATAAAGTTTCCGGGCAGGTACTTGGCCTTATTGCGTTGCAATCTGCCCAAAAAATGCCATCGCAGGTCCGGGCGACGGATTTCCCGCTGCTTGGCCAGCGCCTCCTGGACGTAGTTTTCGCCGAAATCGCGCTGCCCCGCTTCCGCCAAGGTCGCCACGGACGCCGCGGGCTGATACTTGGACACGGCGACAATCCGGACCTCCTCCGGCTTTCGGCCATGACGGACGGCGAGTTCGGCGACTTCCCGCCGGGTTCGCGCATACCGTTCAGGCAAATCCGCCGTACGCCCCTCGCCCTCATGGGCATCCACTCCCGTCGTCACATTCATCCCCCTTCCGCCTTCCTGACTCCTGACTCCTCTCAAAACGCCCACCTTGAAGCGTTCACCCGCGCGGGTCAATACATAGGCTGAAAATCAGCTCGGCGGGCCTTGTGCTGAGCCGACCTTTGGAGTTAGAAAACCGTGATTGACGGCTCGCTACCGGACCATCGCCGTCCGTCATTTTCATTTTCAGGAGAACCCATGCATATCGCCCAAAAAATTCGCTCCATTCCCCCGTCGGCCACCCTGGCCGTGAACGCCAAGGCTCAGGAACTGACGGCCCAAGGAAAAAAAATCATCAGCTTGGCCGTCGGCGAACCGGACTTTCCCACCCCCGAGCATGTTCGCCAAGCAGCCAAGGATGCCCTGGACCAGGGGTTCACCCGCTATACCCCGGTACCCGGCATTCCGGCCCTGCGCAAGACCGTGGCCGACTACTTCGCCGGAATCGCCGGCCAGGGCGAGGTGCCCGCCGAGGCAACCATGATCTGCAACGGCGGCAAGCATGCCCTGTACAACCTGTTCCAGGCCCTGTTGGAGCCCGGCGACCCGGTGCTGATTCCCGCGCCCTACTGGGTCAGTTACCCACCCATGGTGCTGCTGGCCGAAGGAAAGCCGACCGTCATCCCCTCCACCCCGGAGCGACGCTTTCTGATCACTCCGGAGGATCTGGAGCGCCACGCACCCCCAGGAGCCCAAGGCGCCAGGGTGCTCCTGCTCAATTCCCCCTCCAACCCCACCGGGTGTCACTATTCCCAGGATGAACTGGACGCCCTGATCGGCTGGGCCCTGGAGCGGGACATTTTCGTGATCTCCGATGAAATCTACGACCAACTGGTCTACCCCCCGGCCCGTCCCAGCAGCGCGGTCTCCTGGTGGGTCAAATTTCCGGACAAGATCGCCGTGGTCAACGGCCTGTCCAAGTCCATGGCCATGACCGGCTGGCGGATCGGGTACGTCCTGGCCCATCCGGACCTGATCAAGGCCATGGTCCGCATCCAGGGCCAGAGCACGTCCAACGTCTGCTCCATCACCCAGAAGGCCGCCCTGGCCGCCCTGACCGGCCCCATGGACAGCCTCCGGGAGATGCGCGTCGCGTTCCAGCGGCGCCGGGATCTGGCCCTGAAAAAGATAACCTCCTGGCCCGGTGTGGTCTGCCCCAAGCCGGACGGGGCCTTTTACCTGTTCCCTCGGCTGGACGCCCTGTTCACCAAGGACCGAAACGATTCCGCGGCTCTGTGTACGTACATCCTGGAGCGGGCCGGCGTGGCCCTGGTTCCCGGCGTCGCCTTTGGTGACGACCGCTGCGTGCGCTTTTCCTACGCCCTGGATGATGAAACCCTGATCACGGCCCTGGACTTGGTCCAGAACGCTCTGCTGGACGCGTAATCCCCCTTGAAAACCAAGATCACCTTCGGCCCCAGGCCGTTTCAGCCCGTCAAATTCCTGTCATGGAGTTCGCTGGTCCTGATTCTGGCGGTGAACCTGCTGTTGTCCGTGTTCATCGCCAACTCCGCCCGCCAGACCATGCTGGAAAAGAACCAGGAGTTCGCCATTCTCTTGGCTGAAAACCTGAACCATCAGATTTTTCAGCGCTTCACCCTGCCCACGGTGATCGGTTTCGGTCGGATCGAGCTGCGCAATCCGGCCCAGTACGAGCGGCTGGACCAGATCGTGCTGTCCACGATCCACAGTTTCCACGTCCTGGAAGTCCGCATCTACGACTTTGAACACGAGGTCGCCTACTCCACCAACCAGGAATTGGTGGGCAAAACCGAGGCCGCGGGCAAGGCCGTGCGGCAAGCCCTGGATCCGGGCGTTTCCAGTTTCGAGCTGGTCAGCCGCGTCTCTTCCTGGTGGGCCATCTTCTCTCTGGAACTGGCCCCGGAAAGCTTCGTTCTGCGGACCATCTACCCTTTGCGGGCCGAGCGCGGATTCGACCCGGTGACCGGACCGGGACCGATCATGGGCGCGCTGGAGTTCACCCAGGACATCACCGACGACTACGAAGCCGTGCTGCTGTTTCAGCTCATGATCCTGGCCGCCTCCTTCGCCTCGTCTCTGGTGCTTTTTTCCGTGCTTTACCTGATCATCCGCCGGGCCGCCGGAACCATTGCCAAACGGGCCGATGAAAAGGAGCGATTGGAGCGGGAACTGCACCAGAATGAAAAGCTGGCCAGCATGGGCCGGACCGTGGCCAGCATCGCCCACGAGATCCGCAACCCCCTGGGTATTATCCGCAGCACGGCGGAACTGCTCATGAAACGGTCCCAGAACAAGGGCGACGGCGCGGACCTTCAGCAGACCCGCCTGCTCAAGGCGATTTTCGACGAGTCGCTGCGGCTCTCCCAAACGGTAAACGATTTCCTGGACTATGCCCGGCCCAAGGCCCCGAACAAGGCCAGCGTCGACCTTTCCCAAGTCTTGGACCAGGTTTTGGCTTTCTGGGAACACGAGATGGCCGAAAAAGGCGTGAAGGTCCACCGTGCCGACACCGCCGACCTGACGGTCATGGGCGACAAGGACCTGCTCTACAGAGCCGTCTACAACATCCTGGCCAATGCGCTGCAAGCCATGAACGGACCAGGAACCATCCATATTTCCACGCAAAAAGACTCCACGGGCGTCACGCTGACTATCCGAGACACCGGCCCCGGCATCCCGGGGCAGCTCACGGACAAAATCCTGGATCCCTTCTTCACGACCAAGGAGAAAGGCACGGGCCTCGGCCTGTCCATCGTTAACAGCATTTTGCGCAGCCACGGCGCCCTGCTCGAACTGGCCAACCACCCCCAGGGCGGCGCGGAAGTCAGGATGATTTTTCCAGAAGGGGAGAGCTGACATGTCCAACCACGTCCTCGTGCTCGACGACGAACAAAACTATCTGCTGCTGCTGGAAACCCTGCTCGGCGACGAGGGCTACACCGTCACCGCGCTCCAGGATCCGGAGCTGGCCCTGGCCTTTTTGGAGGAATCCGAAGTGGACGTGATCATCACGGACATGAAGATGCCCAAGATGTCCGGCCAGGACGTGCTGGCCCACGTTCAGAAAAACTACCCGCACATCCCGGTGCTGATCATGACCGCCTACGGCTCCATCGACACCGCGGTAGTGGCCATGCGCCACGGAGCCTTCGACTACATCACCAAGCCCTTTGCCAACGACGAAATAACCCTCTCCGTGCGCAAGGCCGCGCAACTGGCCCTGGCCCAGCGCCGCTACAGCCTGCTTTCCGAAAACCTGGAGCAACGCTACGGCGTGCACCAGATCATCGGCCGGAGCAAGGCCATGCGTCGGGTTCTGGACATGGTCGACCGGGCCGCGCCCAGCAAGAGCACGGTCCTGATCACCGGTGAATCCGGGACCGGCAAGGAACTCATCGCCAAGGCCATCCACTTCGCCTCCCCCCGCAAAAAAGGGCCGTTCATTTCCGTGAACTGCATGGCCCTGAACCCCGGGGTCCTGGAAAGCGAGCTGTTCGGCCATGAGAAGGGTTCCTTCACCGGAGCCGTGGCCCGCAAGCGCGGCCGCTTCGAACTGGCCCATGGGGGCACGCTGTTTCTGGACGAAATCGGCGAATTGTCTCAGGATTTGCAAGTCAAGCTCCTGCGCGTGCTCCAGGAGCGCAGCTTCGAACGGGTGGGCGGAGCCGAACTCATCAGCGTGGACATCCGGATCGTCACGGCCACCAATAAAGACTTACAAGCCGCGATCCAGTCCGGCCAGTTTCGCGAGGACCTCTTCTACCGTCTGAACGTGGTCCAGGTCCCCCTGCCGCCCCTAAGGGAACGCCGGGAGGACATCCCGCTGCTGGCGGCCCATTTCATGAAAAAATTCTCCGAGGAGAACGCCGGTCACGTCAAAGGATTCACCGCGGACGCCATCGACTATCTCACGGCCTACGAATGGCCGGGCAACGTCCGGCAACTAGAGAACGTGGTGGAACGCTGCGTGGTCATGGCCGGGGACGAGATGATCCGGGTGGACGACCTGCCCCCCGAAATCAAGGACGAGGAGGCCCAGTTCAAAAGCGCCGTGGACCTGCTCCCGGCCCGCCTGAACCTGGCCGACACCCTGGAAAAAATCGAAGCCGCCCTGATCCGCCGCGCCCTGGTCCACACCAACTTCGTGCAGGTCAAAACCGCGGACATGCTCGGCATCTCCAAGAGCCTGCTGCAGTACAAGCTGAAAAAGTACAAGTTGACGGGGAATTGAACGAATCGAAGGGACGAATGGTCAGCTGAGCATGAAGACGGGATCGCCATACGCGCCGACATGCTCGTCCGCCGTCAAAAGGGTGATCTCCTCGTAACGGGCTTGAGCGATCAAGAGGCGGTCAAACGGATCATTGTGAAGAAGAGGCAAATCGACGGTTGAAGCTGCATGGTCGGCCAAGACGGGTAATACGATCATCCGAGCCTCTTGAACAGATGCCAGCAACAGACGAGGCGCTACATGGAGCTTACCCAGCTTGAATTTAATCGCGACCTCCCAAATGGAGGCAACACTGACCAGGCATGTCGCTTCCCTGATCTGCTCGCACCCGGAAGCGCTCAACCGAGGATGTCCGGCAAGCCACCAGAGGACGATGTGCGTATCCAGCAAAAGCTTCGCCGTCATGAAGCGTTTCCAGCGTGAAGACTGAACAGAGCCGCGACCTCTGCATCCACCTCCGGAGAGAAAGCCGCGTCAAGTTCATCGACTGAAATGTCCAGAGAATGGTAGCCCGTGGTGCGCTGAGCGGATTCCGAAAGCGGGGTCAGCCGGACAAGGGGTTTGCCGGAGCTGAAAAGCAGAACATGTTCCCCCGCCAACGCGGCCTGCATCAATTGAAAAATCTGTGTATCCCGATCCTCGATATGAACTTCCAGCATAAGCACCCCCCCTTACTCCGAGTGTATGGGGAACCTATCCGAAGTCAACCCAGCGTCCAAAGCAGCCGATCATGACTGATTCCGCGACCCATAGTCCGCGATCCGCGGTCCCACCCTCTTCCGTCACTCTGAACGCCGAAGTCAACGGCGTGACGTTCTTCAACCCGGAGAACGGCTACGCCGTGCTTCGGATCAAGGTCCGGGACGAGCCGGGGATCGTCACCGCTGTGGGCAATGTGGTCCAGGTCAAGCCCGGGGAGATGCTCAACCTGACCGGACAATGGAAGGAGCACCCCAAATACGGACGGCAGTTCCTGATCGAGACCCTTGAACCACTGCTGCCGGCCGGGGTCAACGCCATCCGTCGCTACCTGGCCTCCGGGCAGCTCAAGGGCGTGGGGCCGACCCTGGCCGAGCGACTGGTCAAGCAGTTCAAGGACAAGACCCTGGACGTCATCGACACGGATCCGGACCTACTTCTGCGGGTGGAGGGCATCGGTCCGTCCAAGCTGAAAAAAATCGTCCAGTCCTGGGAAGAGCAGCACCATGTCCGGGCCCTGATCCTCTTCCTCCAGGAACACGACGTCTCCCCGGCCCTGGCCGCCCGCATCCATCGCCACTACGGTCCCCAGGCCCTGCACAAGGTGCGCGAGAACCCGTACGACCTGGCCTACGAAGTCCACGGCATCGGCTTCAAGACCGCGGACGCCATCGCCCTGAAACTGGGATTCGCTCCGGACTGCCGGGAGCGGCTGGAAGCGGCTCTGGTCTTCGTACTGTTCCAGTTCAGCGAATCCGGGCACCTTTTCGCGCCCCTGGACGAGCTGCTGGAAAAAACCTCGGCCCTGCTCGGCGGTACACCGGTGGAAAACCTCCACGGGGCCCTGGAGATTCTCAAGGAGCGCAAACGGGTCATTCTGGAGGAACTCCCGGCCCAGGGACTGGGTACGGTGGTCTACCTGGGCCATTTTCACCGCTGGGAAAAGGAAACCGCCCAACGCCTCCAGGCCCTGATCGAGCACCCCACGGGTCTGGACCCCAAAAAACTACGCGTCGTGCTCAAGCAGTTGGAAACCCGGCACAGGATCACCCTTTCGCCGCAACAGCGCCAAGCCGTGGAGGACGCCTGCCTGAACAAGGTCTTCATCCTCACCGGCGGCCCGGGCACGGGCAAGACCACCATCACCCGGTTCGTGGTCGAGGCCATTGCCGAGCTGGGCATTACGGTCAAACTGGCCGCGCCCACGGGCCGGGCCGCCAAGCGCCTTTCCGAGGCCACCCGCGCCCCGGCCTCCACCCTGCACCGCCTCCTGCAGTACGCGCCGGACGGCGGCTTCGCCATCAACGACACCAAAATGCTCAAGACCGGCATGCTGGTGGTGGACGAGGCGTCCATGCTGGACTGCCACCTCTTCCTGGCCGTGCTCCGGGCCCTGCCCATGACCGCGCGCCTGGTTCTGGTGGGGGACGTGAACCAGCTCCCGTCAGTGGGGCCGGGCAACGTCCTGGGCGACCTGCTCCAAAGCGGCGCCCTGCCCAGTACCGAGCTGACCCACATCTACCGCCAGGCCCAGGAAAGCATGATCGTGGTCAACGCCCACCGCATCAACCAGGGCCAATTTCCCCTGCATTCGCCCAAGGCCGCGCCGGAGGCTGATTTTTTCTGGATTGAACAGGACGACTCGACCCGGGTCCAGGAGATGATCCTGCGAATGGTCTGCGAGCGCATCCCGGCGGGCTACGGACTGGACCCGCGCCAGGACATCCAGGTGCTCACGCCCATGCACAAGGGCGAAGTGGGCACCCAGCAGCTGAACGCCCTGCTCCAGCAACGCCTCAACCCTGGCGGCCGGGAGTTCGCCGTGGGCTTTCGCAAGCTGCGCGTGGGGGATCGGGTGCTCCAGACACGCAACAACTACGACAAGGACGTGTTCAACGGCGACCTGGGCTGGATCGCTTCGGTGGACCTGGAAGAAGGCCAGGCCGTGGTGGAGTTCGACGGCCGGAACGTGACCTATGAGCTGACCGAAATGGACGAGCTCAACCTGGCCTACGCCGTAAGCGTGCACAAATCCCAGGGCAGCGAGTACCCGGCCGTGGTCATGCCCCTGCTTACCCAGCACTTCCTGCTCCTACAGCGCAACCTGATCTACACCGGCCTGACCCGGGCCCGTCGCCTGGCCGTGATCCTGGGCGGCAAAAAAGCCCTGGCCATCGGCCTGAAGAACGCCACGGCCCGGACACGCTACACGAACCTGGCGCACCGGATCATGGAAGTGATGAACAGGGAATGATAGTATCCAGAAGTCAGGAGTCAGGAGTCAGGAGTCAGGAGAACAGATCCTGAATTCTGTCTCCTGAATTCTTCCTCCAAATCCACGTCAATTCGTGCTTGTTGTGCGCGAGGTGCAGGAGGCGGGAGTGGGGGATGGAGCGGAACTGGTCCACGACCTGGAAGTCCGTCTCCCCTTGGAACTTGATGGTGCAGACCATGTTTCGGACCGTCCCGGCCTCCAGCCAGCGGCGGACCAGGGCCAGCAGGCGCTCGGGATAGCAGACCACGTCCGAGAACAGCCAGTCCACCGGGCCAAAAGCTTGTGGGGCCTGGGCAAAGGCGCTTTCAGGCCGAAAGATGATCCCCGGCAGCCCGGCCAGCCGTGGGTCCAATGGGGCCTTGTCCACGCTGATCACCAGCGCTCCGAGCTTGTGCAGCACCCAGGTCCATCCGCCGGGGCTGGAGCCCAGATCCAGACAGAGTTGGCCCGGATCGGGACGCTGGTCCAGCAAGGTGAACACTTCCCACAGCTTCAGATAGGCCCGGCTGGGCGGGCCGGTCTTGTCCTCCGCGAACAGCGCCTCCCCGTGGACGAACGGGCTGGAGCAACGGGGTGAGGCCAGCAGGGTGGAGTCGTCGAGCAGGGTCCAGGAACCAAGAGGGAGTTTCGGCAACGGGTCGCCGAAGACCAGGGGCCGGGAAGAGGGGCCGCGCAACCGTTGCTGGATCAAGCGAGCCCGCCCCCGGCGCGGCAGGTGTTCGTCGTACAAGGCCCAGCGCGGGCCCAACCCCTTGAGCGCCGTGGCGGCCTGGGCTATGGACGTGAAGGGGATCACCCGGAGATCGTGCCAGATGTTTTGCGCCCAGGCCGGAAATACGGTTGCCGGAAAAGCAGTTGCCGGATGATCATCCATATGCTGAGCGGGCGGCGCGGAGCAGAGCGCCAAGCGTCCCAAAACACGCTCAACCGGCCCCAGTTCCCGCAGCAGCTCCGGCAGAAACCCCTCGGGCGCGAGATACCCGACGCCGTCTCGCGGCACCGCGAATCCCATCAGTCGCCCCAACCACGTCCACGCAAGGAGTTCATTCCATGCCCACCCCGCCCTGCCTCCTGACCATCGCCGGTTCCGATTCCAGCGGCGGCGCCGGCATCCAGGCCGACCTGAAAACCTTCACCGTGCTGGGCGGCTACGGGGCCTCGGTGCTCACCGCGCTCACGGCCCAGAACACCCAGGGCGTTCAGGACATCCTCGCCTTGCCGGAAACCTTCGTGGTCCAACAGCTGCGCTCGGTCCTGGACGACCTGCCCGTTGCCGCGGCCAAGACCGGGATGCTCTTTTCCGCGGACCTGATCCGCGCCCTGGCCCGTGAACTGAAGAACAAGAACTTTCCTCTGGTGGTGGACCCGGTCTGCGTGAGCAAAAGCGGGCACAATCTGCTCCTGCCCGAGGCCGTGGAAACCCTGAAGACGGTCTTCCTGCCCCTGGCCGACCTGATCACCCCCAATCGCCCGGAAGCGGAACTGCTGACCCGGATGACCATTGCCGACGAGGCCGACGTCCCCGAGGCCCTGGAGCGGCTGCTGGCCCTGGGCCCCAAGGCCGTGCTGCTCAAGGGCGGCCATTTCTCCGGCGACATTCTCACGGACTGGTTGGCCATGCCCGGCCAACAACCGCGTGCCTTCCGACACTCCCGGCTGTCCAACCAGAACACCCACGGCACGGGCTGCACCCTGTCCGCGGCCATCGCCGCGGGCCTGGGCCGCGGCCTGGACCTGGAAACCACGGTGAGCCAAGCCGTGGACTACATCCACGAAGCCATCCGCACCGCATACCCCCTGGGCCGCGGCATCGGACCGGTCAACCACCTGCATCCGATTCTGCTGACACCCAAGGGGGAAACCGACCAAGCCATCAACTCGTTCAGCAATGAAAACAGCAACCAATGAATTCGGAAACGAGAGTGCCTTAAGCCTCCTGAATTCTGAATCCTGAATTCTGCCCTTCACGCCCCATACACCTCGGCCAATATCTCCCGCCCCCCGCGATCCAGAATCGCCTGAGCCACCCGGCGGCCCAATTCTTCGGCGTCCCGGGGCTTGTCCGTGGCCTCCTCGACGATCAGGGTCCTGCCGTCCACGTCGGCCACGAGCCCGCGCAGGGTGATCCTGTTCGGAGCGCTGACATGGGCGTAACCGGCAATGGGCACTTGGCATCCGCCCTCCAGGGTGGCCAGAAAGGCCCGTTCCGCGCGGACGCAGCAATGCGTGTCCGGATGATTCAGAAAGCCGAGCAGTTCCACCAGGTCCTCGCGGTCCTGGGCGTATTCCAGCCCCAACGCCCCCTGGCCCACGGCGGGCAGGAACAGCGGCGGTCCCAACGGCGTGGACTTGGGGACGCTGAGCCCGAGGCGGTTCATCCCGGCCTGGGCCACGATGATCGCGTCGTAGTCTCCGGCCAGCAGCTTGTTGACCCGGGTATCCAGGTTCCCGCGCAGGTTAAGGATACTCAGGTCCGGACGCAGAGCCAGGAGCTGACAGCGTCGGCGCAGGCTGCTGGTGCCCACCCGAGCGCCCTCGGGCAGCCCGTCCAACCCGTCGTAATTCACTGACAACAAGGCGTCGGTCATGTTTTCCCGTTCCGGGATGACCCCCAGGACCAGGCCTTCCGGCAGTTCGGCCGGTACGTCCTTCATGCTGTGCACGGCCAGGTCGGCCCGTCCGTCAAGCAGGGCCTCCTCGATTTCCTTCACGAACAGCCCCTTGCCGCCGACCTTGGCCAAGGGCACGTCCTGAATCTTGTCGCCCATGGTCTTGACCAGCAACAGTTCCACTTCCAGCCCGGGATAGCGCTCCAGCAGCCTGCTTTTGACGTGCTCCGCTTGCCATAAAGCCAGCTTGCTGCCCCGGGTCGCGATGGTGATGCGTTCCAACATGGTCATCTCCATCTCAATGGCACCCGGCGCAACTGGACGCCGAGCAGCCGGAACAGGATGAGCCGGTTCCGGAACTCACCGGAGCCGCCGTACCGACGGTATCGCCCCCGCCGCCGGATTTATGCCGACACCGGGACATCAACTTGCCGGTCCTGGCTGATCCGCAATACGGGCAGATCACCTTGGGATCCCCGAAGACCAGTTCCTCGAACTCCTTCTCGCAATCATCGCACAGATATTCATAAATCGGCATATTTTCTCCTTGATGGACGCCGTGTTCTCCCTCGGCATCCTCGTCTCGTTCGGCTTATTGATCTCCAAACGTAACTATTCAGCCCATTCGGTACTTGGTCATTCACCAGCACTGGATTCCGGCTTTCGCCGGAATGACGAATCGAAGTAAGCCTTCTTCACATAAGTCATACCGGCGGAAGCCGGTATCCAGGTCTTTCTTCTGGCTTTGCTGAGTAGTTCCCCCCAAACAATATTTCATCCACCAACAAACACAGCAAATGCCCCACCGTGATATGAATCTCCTGAATAAGCGGGGTTTGGCGCGAGGGCACGGCCAGCAGGTGATCGCACAATGCTTGCATCTTGCCCCCGCCTTCGCCGGTCAGTCCAATGGTGATCATCCCCAGGGCCCGACCGGCTTCCAGGGCCGCGACCACGTTCGGGCTGTTGCCGGAGGTGGACAGCCCCAGCAGCACGTCGCCTTCCCGGCCCAGGGCCTGAACCTGCTTGGCGAAGACCAGGTCAAACCCGAAATCATTGCCCACCGCGGTCAGGATGGACGTGTCCGTGGTCAGGGCCAGGGCCGGCAGCGGACGACGGTCGATCAGAAAGCGGTTCACGAATTCCGCGGCCAGGTGCTGAGCGTCCGCGGCGCTGCCGCCGTTGCCGCAAAGCAGAATCTTGCCACCATGGGTCAAGGCCCCGGCCAGGACATGCGCCAACCGTGCCACCTCTTCCCCATGCGCGGAGAAAAAGGCTTCTCGCAACGCACCGCCCTCGGCGACGTACTCCGCTAAGCACACCCCGATCCGCCGCAAGGAGCTTCCCTGCCCGGCATCTAAAATCTCTTCACGCATATATCGCTCCCCCTACTCGAACTCTCCCCAAAATTATTCACATTAGGTCCCAGGGCGTTGCCCTGGTATTGTATCCCGCCCCGTTGGGGGCTCCGAGGATGGGTTTCTGCAATCCTGAAGGGATTCAATCGTAGAGCCGGTGGTTTCAACCACCGGTCGAAGTATATTACATGGTATGAGTCCTGAAAGGACGACATTTTTTTCGACTTTTTCGGCATGAAATGTCGTCCTTTCAGGACTCAAGCCAATTATATGCCCCACCCCTACGATCTCTCCCTTTCAGGGAGAAGAAGTCCCATCTTCACCCCAGGGCAACGCCCTGGGATTCAAAAATATTCATCAGAGCCTGAAGGGGCGGACTAACAGGATGAGAATTCTTCCCAAAAAATCGAAACGCTCCTCTTCCCCTAACCTTCCGCCTTCACCTTTCCGCTTTCACACCTCACCCATCACCATCTTCCCCTCTTCTTCGGCCCGGGCCGCTTCCCGCTCCCAGCCCCCCAGCAGCAGACTTTGCGCGGCGAGGTGGTACATTTTTCCAGGGCGATCGCCATACAGGGCGGAGATCAGGGCTTGGTAATCCTGGGCAAAAGCCATACGTACCAAACTGTTTTGGTCGTAGAGCAAGCGGGCCAGCAAGGCGTTGTCCCGGTGCTCCGGCAAGTAGCGAAGGAACAGTTGTCGGCTGGACGCGATGATGAACCGAATCCTGGCCACTTCGCGGCGCATGCTTTCCCGGGTTTGATCGACCACCTTGGAAAGCTCCCCGACAATGCCTCGCTCTTCCGGACGCAGCCCGATCTGGCGAAATTCCAGAAACCGTCCTCCGTAGATCTCTCGTTGGTAGGCGTCTTCCTTCAGCTTCATGGTTTCATGAAAAATATACCCCAGACACCACCCCAGCAACTGACCGTGGACATCCGCGTCCCGATCCGTGCGGAACAGATGATGCGCGGTGTCTTTCAGTCGCCAGAGCAGCCCCTTGTTCATCTCCACGCCCAGCACTTCCCGCAGAACCTCGAAGTCCAGACGCTCCTCGGCGTCAAACATCCTGAATTGGTTCTCCAGAACCTGCTGACTCAGACAAAAGTCACGCAGAATGTCTCGGACGAATTCGGACCGTTTTGACCGTATCCAGGCTCGGAACATGACGCTTGGTTGCTCGTATGGTTGCGGGTTGACGACGCTGTCGCTGGTCGATGGCGATTATTGACCGATGCCTCTGGACTAGGATAGTCGGATGGGAGTCGCGAAGGACGCGAATGTGTAACCCCAAGCCGGTAAAAAATCAAAACAGCATGTCCATGAAAATTCAATCGCTTTTTCCGTCTTTTTTCTTGTTTTTTTTGTCCGCCGTGTTTTTCGTCGCTTTCCCGACCACGGGCCAAGCCATGGAACCGGCCAGGGAACCAACCAGCGCTCCGGACGCCGTTTCTTCGGACTTCCTTGATCCCGCCGCGTTCACCCTGGAACAGGCCGTCCTGCAAGGCTTGCGGGCCAATCCGCGGATGGCCGCGATTCGCGCCGCCCTGCGTGGAGCGGAGTTCGGCGAAATGTCGGCCAAGTCCGCTTTTTACCCCGCCCTTTCGGCCAACTACGGCTTTGCCTACGACGACAAACCAATGGCTGGAGGAGACCGGGAGGCCTGGACCCTGAACGTCAACCTCAGTCAACCCCTGTTCACCGGCTGGCGCCTTCTGAACACGCACCAACGGTCCCGGTTGGTCACGGACCAGGTCCGGGCGGAACTGGAAAACATCGAGCTGAACCTGATCCTGTTCATTCAAGAGCAGTTCCTGGAACTGCTCAAGGCGCGGGAGAATGTCCGCAGCGCTCAGGATTCGGTCATCCGCCTGCAATCGCAGTTGCAAAACGCCCGGGCCTTTTTCGACGTCGGCTTGCGGCCCAAGCTCGACGTGCTCCAGGCCGAGGTGGACCTGGCTCAGGCCGAACAGGTTTTGCTCATCGCCCAAAACACAGTGGCCACCCAGATCGCCCGCCTGAACACCCTGCTCAATCTGAACCTGTCCTCCGAGACGGACTACGTCGGCGAACTGACCTACCTGCCCTACGCCCCTCGACTCGAGGAATCCCTGGAGACGGCGCTCCGGCTTCGTCCGGACATCATCCTGGCTCTCAAGGCCGAGGAAATCGCAAGCAAGGACGTCGAAATCACGGCCAGCGATTTCTATCCTCAGGTCTCGGCGGACCTGGACTTTTACAGCCGGGGAACCGACCCCACGGTTTCCGGAACCGACGCACGGCCCGATCCCTGGTGGACCGCGGGCGTCAATATGCGCTGGAATGCCTTCGAGTGGGGCCGAACCCGCTACGCCACGGAGCAGGCCCGCCAAAACGTCCTCCGGTTGCGCGAGGAAACGGCCAACCTGCGCCTGGAAGTCTCCTTCGCCGTCAAATCCCTGCACCTCAAATTGGAAGAGGCCGCGGCCCGCATTGCCGTGGCCCAGAAAGCCCTCGAAGAAGCCCGGGAAGGCTTCCGCATCGCCCAGGCCCGGTTCCAGGCCCAGGTGGGCACCAACACGGACGTCCTGGATGCCCAGGCCCGCCTGACCCGCGGCGAAGCCGACCTGACCGACGCCATGGCCGACTACCAACTCACCCTGGCCCGCCTCTTCGCCGCCACGGGGAAACGCAATCCGGGGTTGGTGGTACCGTAAGAAGGCGATAGGCTATGGGCGAGGGGTTAGAAAAACTATCACCCAACACCATCTACCTATCGCCCCTAGCCCCTAGCCCCTAGCCCCTAGCCCCTAGCCCATGCCCCCCATCACCATCATCACCCCGAACAAAAACGGGGAACGCTTCCTGGAGCAGACCGTTCGGAGCGTCTTGAACCAACGATTCCAGGGCATTAACCTGGAATACATCGTTCTGGACGGGGCCAGCACGGACCGATCCCTTGAGATCATCGATCGCTACAAGGATCAAATCGACGTCGTGATTTCCGAGCCCGACACCGGTCCGGCCGCGGCCATCAACAAGGGACTGCGCATGGCCCGAGGCGAAATCATTGCCTGGCTCAACGCCGACGACGTCTACCACCCCAACGCGCTCGCCCGCGTCCTGGAGGTCATGGACACAAACCCAAAAGCGGCCTTGTGCTTTGGCTCCTGCCGGATCATCGGCGAACGAGACCAGGAAATCCGCCGCCCCATCACCCGGTTCAAGGAATTGTTCTTTCCTCTCTCCAGTCGCTTCACCATTCAGTGCATCAACTACATCTCCCAGCCCGCAATGTTTTTCCGCCGCTCAGCCCTGGAGCAAGCCGGTCCCTTGAGGGAGGATCTGAAAGCCGCCTTTGACTACGACCTGACTCTGCGCCTCTGGCGGCACGGCGGCGCGGTCCGGGTGCCCGGCGCACCCTTGGCCGACTTTCGCTGGCATCAAAGCTCCATCAGCGGGTCTCACTTCCAAACCCAGTTCCGGGAAGAACTCCAGGCCGCGGCCCAGGACGCTGGCCCTCTGGCTCCCCAAACCTTAATCCACCAAGGCGTCAGATGGGGCATAGTGGGCATCTACGGTCTGATGGCAATGGGAAGAAGCAAAGACTCCTCAGAACATCCAGCAAAGAGATCTTAGGCGCGCAACATCATGGCACGAATCGGCATCAACGCTATAGCACTTGCTCCAAACCGGACCGGTGGAGCTGAAACCTATATCCGCCAGCTTCTGGGATGTCCGGATTTCCATAATGCCTTAAGCGCTCACGATGTGTTCGTCTTCGCTGGCCATCCATGTGATCCGGTCCTGAAGCAAGATAATTTCCAGCTCGTCCGCTGTCCCGTCGAACCCATCAAGCGCAACCATCGCTTGCTTTGGGAGCAGTACGCCTTTCCTCGCCTCCTCAAAAAAATCAATCTGGACTTGGTTCACTTTCCCTATTCAGGCTATTCCTGGGCGTACGGCAAGCCGTTTGTTGTTACCCTTCATGACACCACCAACTTCGTCATGCCTCGATCTGTTAGCCTGGCGGAACGGCTTTACAGATTTATTCTGCAAAAACGATTGCTCAAGCTCAGGAATGCTCATGTCATTACTGTGTCACAGACCGACAAAGACATCCTGACTCGGCTCCTGGGACTTGCCCATGAACGCTGCTCGGCAATCCATCATGGATATCCTCCAGGTTATTTAATCGAACCTGAACGAATCGGTATTCCGAGACCACAGGGCGAATTGCTTTGGGTGGGGCGCCCGTATTACCATAAAAATGTTCCCCTGCTTCTACATATGATGGCCGATCTGTTCCAATCCTTGGGCACAACTACACCGCACTTGCGCCTTTTGGGCATCGAAGACGAGAGGAAAAAAAACTTTGCCGAACTGGCCGAGAAGCTGGGGATTTCCTCCTTCGTGAGCATCGAGCCGCCCGTCCCCCATGCAACCTTGCCCGAATATTTCCAACGAGCACAAGTCTTGGTGTTCCCATCAAAATACGAAAGCTTCGGTTTTCCTCCCCTAGAGGCCATGTGCAGCGGAACCCCTGTCGTTTGCTCGGATATCCCGATTTTTCGTGAAATCCTTGGCTCAGCAGCGCTTTTTGCCGACCCATCACAACCCAAAGCCTTTGCCCAGGCTTGTCTGCAGTTGCTTGCAGACCAGCAGAGTTGGTCCAGATATGCCAGATTAGGGTACGCAAGAGTAGAGAAATTCACGTGGTCGCAATGCGCAAGGCAGACTGTTTCGGTATACGAGCGAGCGCTTGCCACAGCCTCGCAATCAATGGCCTTGGCATAAAAAGCGAGCAGGCCGGGAGAAAACGTGAGGGATTAATTGAGAGGTTTGTTTGGTGGTAAATACTCAGCTCATCAGAGTAGATGCGGCCGGGATAGCTGAAACACGCCCGCCTTCGCGGGCATGACTGACTCAGGGACGCCGCTGAAAAACGCGTCATTCCCGTGAAGGTGAAAACCCAGCCACGGGATGAGGATCTCCCCCAGGCTGTGTTGAATAGATACCAGATAACAACTACTTTCAAGGAGGATATTGAGACACGGACGATTCCGTCTCCGGCTTAGGCACACTGAAGACAACAACGCCATCATTTTCAAAAACCTTCACAAATCGAGCATCCTTTCTCAAATCACGGACAAATCCTGTGGGATAAACTCCAAGATCGGTGATGGCTGCATCCACGTCCGCTATGAGGTGCTTCTTGATCACCACCGCACCGACCCCAAAGTGATGCAACATGGCAATTCTGGCGTCGTTGTCGCCCCGCCAGAAATCCCTCAGCCAATAATTCATATACCATTCATGCTGAACGGGAAAGAGTCGATAGTTGCCCTCCGGATACATGAAAATTCGGCGAGGTTCCGGAGGATGTGTCTCTAGGTATTGAATAGCCTGTTGTATTTCAGGGGCAAGCCGTCGCAAATCATAGGTTTTGGAAAGCACAAGCCCACCCTGCAATACGGCCAGGGCTGCAAGAAAGGAAAGGAGAAGCCTGGGTCTGGGAAGACGAACCCCTCCCTCGCAAAAGGGCAATAATACAAAAGGAATGCCTGGTAAAAAAAACCGGGCATCCGGGGCTGTACGCAGAAGCACTGCAGTGAGTGCCAGATACCAGACCCCAACCCCGAGCAGCCACCAAGGGGATTGAGAATTCTTTCCACCTGATGAAAAGTCCTTGCGTTGCCTGGCATAGCCAACGGCACCCAAGGCCAATGTCAACCAAATCAACCCGCCTCCATAAACCACAAAGTTCTTTGGAATGCGTAAATCACCAGGATGATTTGCAATAACCTCCTTGTTCTTTTTGGTGAAACCTGGATCTTGAACGGTTTGTCGTGAAGAGCCATCTTTCCGATGTGATTCAATGGACTGAGCAGGCGTTTGCTTGATTTCTTGAGGCTTCAGCCAATTACCAACATTTTTTACCAGGCGTTGCACCTGGGTCACTGGATAGTAGTCGGCCTTGGCGTATTTCCCAAGAGCCCAAGATGTATTCCATACTGCCAAGCTGATCATCAAAGAACATAAAAGTATTTTCCCGAACGTTTTTAAGATCGAACCGCTATCTTTCTGCCAATACCACAGCAGGAATAAAAACGGTGGGATGAACAGCACTGCGGTCACCTTGAGCCCAACGGCCAGAGCCATGAAAGCCGACGCCCACACCCACCTGCCCCGCGAAAGCAGGAAGAATGCCGTGAGCACCTGGGCCGCCATGGGCACGTCCTGGTAGAAGGCTACGGAAAAAATCAGCCCCATAGGCAGGGAAGCAAGGACAAGTAGATAGAGAATTGCTGAACGGGATTTCACCCCGCCACGTGACCTGGCCAGCAAGTAACCGGCCGTCAGAAATTGCGCCCAGAATGCCGCCTGATACCATTGCACAGCGGCAAATGAGCCGCCGAAAAGTTTATAAATAACGGCTCCAAAATAATGCCACCAAAAGGCGTGCGGATACACGCGGGAATACTCCCCCCAACCTGTTGAAATATAGGCATGAAAGTTTGGCTCAGGAAGGAGCTTGCTCTGGGTAACCAGCATGAAAAAATGGGTGACTTCATCACCTATCATAACCTGGGAGGTGAACAAACCCACCAGAAGGACAGCCAGAACAGAGCATGAAATAATCAATGGCGCGGCCACCTGGGTTCCCCGGAAATGGCGGGTAGGCCTCGGTACCGGCTCGGTCTCCCGGGGCCCACAGCTTTTCGGTTCAGGCCCAAAGATCGGCTGTTTCAGGGCCTGTGGTTTTGCCTCGCCTGTCTCAAGCCGCGCCACCTGTCCGGCCAGCGCGGCCACACGAGCCTCGAGCATTGCGCAGCGCTGCGCGATTCGGGTCTGTTTCCGCTGGTATGTCGAGAGGGCGATGGAAAAGTGAAAGGCGATAAGCAGCAGGAAGACGAACAGGATGCCCACCACCGACGTGGCGTACCGCGTACCGAAGAGGAAGCCCAGCAGATCAAGAATCTGGGGGAAAAACGCCGTGACCAGGATCAGCAGCCCCGTGGCCACCCAGAGCAGGGCGTAGCGCTCCTGAAGATGGGAGCGCCGGATGGATTCCACCGTGACCACCAGGACCGCCAGGCTGACCAGCCCCATCAGGATGCGGACGCGGACAAGAAAGTCCGTGGCTGCCAGGGCGTGCAACACCCTGGTGTCCAGGGCCATGCCGATCAGCACGATGCAGGCCAGGAGCGCGAAAACACCCAGAACAGGTCGAATTCTCCGATCCCAGAGCGCCGTCACCAGCAGCATCAAGCCCAACAGGCCGATGAACGCGGCCGCCACCCTGGGCGTGGTTGTACCGGCCCACTGGGAGATGAAAAAAAGGACCTGATCCACCAAATGTGAGAGACTCATGGGATGTCCGGAACCCTGCTTTTAACGAACCTGGACTCGATGGGTTTGATGCGGTCGATAACCAGGGCCAGGCCGACCTTGATCATGTAGTAGATGGTTCCCCAGGTCCGGATGGAGGAAGAACCGGTCAGGCGGGGCCGAAACAGCACCCCCGCCTCCTGGAAGCTGAAACCATGGCGACTGAGCAGGGCGATGGCCTCGGGCTCAGGGTACTCTGTTGGATAGTGATGGGCGAAATAATAGAGCAGTTTGCGATTGACCATCCAGAAGCCGGACGTGGGGTCCGTGACCTTGTTGCGGCAGATCAGAGAGAGAAACAGGGCCAGCATGCGGATGCCCAGACAGCGGAACCAAGTGCTGGTGTAGAACTGGTCTCCGAGGAAACGCGAACCAATGACCAAATCCGCTCCTCTTTGCTCCATGGCGGCGATCAACCTGGGGATTTCAGCCGGTGGGTGCTGGCCGTCCCCATCGATGCGCACCACGTATGCATACCCATTCTCAAAGGCATACCGGAATCCGGCCTGCACGGCCCCGCCCACACCCAGGTTGCAAGGCAGGTCAAGGACAATGGCCCCATGGCGTCGAGCCACCCCGGCCGTGTTGTCCATGGAGCCGTCGCTGACCACGATCACGTCCAGGTACGGCACATGGAGGCAGACCTCTTCGAGAAGAAAGCCCAAGGCCTCCTCTTCGTTGTAGGCCGGAATGATCAGGGCAGTATCTGCCGAACTAGGGTTGTGGTTCTTTATAGATGTCGTGCTCACGAAATGGTTGCTACCTGATGTCCATATAAGTGACAAGGCAAAACAGCTCGAGTGCAGTCATCGTCAGTCAGCCACTATCTCAATGCCAATGAAGTGCATAAGCACCCCCAAATCCGAGTGAAAACCGTAAACACCAAGAATAGCAGGATCATATGGTTTTTTGGAGTTGAGGCGGTATACTCCGGTCCTCTCCATGCTCTCTGTTGCATCAGCAGGTCTCGTTAACAGTACCTCCGCTTCGGTAAATCCATGACCTACAGAAAGACAACCTATCGCTTCATCCGTCCAGGGAGGGGTGACGAGGATGCATTGTTCTGGCGCTTGCTCTCCCTGGTGAGATGCCGCCTGAATCACGAAGCGTACACTGTGACCAGGCTCCGGCACAGGTCCAATGATTCCACTGCCTTCCCTGCTCCAGACAGCAGGAAGAGAGCGACCCTGATCGTCAGTCAGGCGTATGTCTTTCCTACCCCAGGGCCCCCTCATCCCGGTTGGCCCTCTGTCAAAAACCTTGCGCATGGCGGGGAGAGCACCCTCTGCCGACAAAGGGCGAACCCTGACCCAATCCACATCCACGGTATATTCCGTACGCACCGCCGGTAACGCATGTTTGCTGCGCAATCGTGAAAACGTCTGCGCGTCCCGCCCCATGCTCTCGAGGATGATCCCGTGTTCCAGACCGGGATTGTCATAGGCCGTCATCCACCAGACTTCTTCCAGTTTCGACCTCTCCCCCAGCCACATAACCAGGGCAGGGAAACCTCTCTCCCCGAATTCGCTCAGGCCGATGGCTCTGGTTTTGTTATCAACAGCCAGGGGGACGCTCCAGGGGTGATAATCCACAAACAAAAGGTGAGACCCAATTCTTTCCCTGGCCTGGGCCACCCATTGGTTGGCCCCCTGTTCAAATCGTACGAAGTAGGGGGCCGGCCAGCGCACGGGATTTGCCAACCCCGCGGCAAGCAGCAACGCAAGAAAAATCAATGCCGGCAGTTTACCCCAGCCTTTCCGGCTTAGAAGGTCATGTACCCAGGTGGCAACCACCGGGAACACCGCGACGATTATCAACAAAAGAGGAGGCAATAGACGGCGCTGGCTCCAAAACCCCATCTGCTCGGCGCCTTTGAGGTACAAAAATACCGGCAGACATACAAAGGCAACGCTCAAGGCCCAACGGGAAATCGTGGCTTTGCGGATTATAAGAGTGAGAAAGACACCCAGGCCTAAAAACAGGCCAAAGGGCCATTGCAGCCCTTGCCAGAGTTCGCGCAACCCCTGAAGCACATGGGCTTTCTCAGACCAAAGAGTAATGGTAATGAGCGTTGGCACGCACCACAATATAACCAGTAGCAGAGGAAAAACTCTTTCCAGCCAGTCAAAGGCTGGTCGCTTCAACAAGTCTGCAAAAGTGTGTCGCATACCCCCGAGCACAAGAAAAAATACCCCGCCAAACGCGGCGAAAACCATCGCAACCCGATGGGAAGCACTGGCTTGAAAATTAAAAACCAGTGAGCTCCATTGAAAAAGCGGGCCGTAAGGCTGGGCAACAAATTGCGTAAGAAAGTAAAAGGGAAACATTCCGGCAATAAACGCCAAAAGCCCCGCAAACCTTTTCAGCCCGGAATCCGAGTCATCCATGAGAAAGAATATCCCGGCGGACGGCATTGCCAGCACAAGAAACACAGGATGAAAGGAAACCGACATACCCAAAGCAAAATAGGCAGCCCAGGGGGTTCCACCCACTCCGGGACGCATGATTTGGGAAAGCCAAGCCAAGGCCAGTAAAGCTCCGCCAGCGGCTTCGGCAAACCCGCCGCGGAACATCCAAATCAACAACGGCGAGCCCATAAGGAAGGCCCATCCGGTCAAAATACCCGGCACTCCGCCCCCCCCAGACGCGGCCACCAGGCAAGAAATCATGAACAAGAGACCAAGAATCGGAAGGAAATAATCCCCTTGCTTTCCGGGAAAACATGCGTCAAGGCCTGCCATGGCCAGGGGCAATAACGGCTGAAAAAAGGGCATCGTGTTGCCTGTTCCAACGTCAGGGATCTCAAAGGAACGATCCCTGGTGATGCGCTCGAGCATTTGAGGCGAAAGCAGTGTCCAGCGGCGAAGCTCCTCGGGTAGCTCCATCAAAGCATGATCCACGCTGTGCAGGGGCCGGCCCTCGGAGAGAGCCTTGGCCATCAGCCTATAGGCCGAGGAATCCAGACCTTGCCAGGTGTGCTCATGGGGGCGGAGGAGCAGAACGGCCAGGACGACGACACTCGCACCCAGCAGGTATTGGCTTGTCCGGCCCCAGCCGATTCTTTGGCGGCTAGCCAAAAAAACAGAGCGTGCGAGGACCCCGAGTACAAGGACCAGCATAAGCCAAACGGCCAGGCTCAGGGCCGTGGTCATGATAGGGAGACTCAGCATGCAACAACCCGTTTTGATTTTATCTTTTCCAGCAGCCACCTTGAGGCATCATAAACGCCCCAGGGGATCAGAAGCAGAACGCTCCAGGCAAAAATCTTGAGCCACGGGGCGTCCGGGGTGAAGATGGGCAGATACCCGTAAAATTTCTGAATCGGGATGTACCCGAACAACGGGTGGTACGCCCGGTACCACCAATTGGGATGTAACGCCACAAAAAGGGCGACGCCCACGCTCAAAATTCCCGTCAGAATCATCGCGGTCATCCATCGCCCACGCCACGACACGTCGGCAATGAACCACATGCGCACGGCTGCCCAGGCCAGAATCATAGCCGGGATCACCTGATATCTTCCCGCGGGACATGTGCCGGCGCGAAAATCGGCATACATGGCGATTCCGCCAATTAATGAAAAAAACATGGTTGCTGCCAGGAAATCGACCAAACGACGCCCGTAAGCAACGTTATGAAAAAGAGCCACGAGGCCCACCAGAAAGACAGGCCCCAGGATGAACAACCCCACATCCGCCCCCATCAGGACACGCGCCGTCCCGGTCATCAACCTCCCGAACCATTCCGTGTCAATCGGCCCGAGAAAATGGCTGAGAAAGCTGGATCCCATGGGCGGGAACCATGAACTCCAGTTCCACAGATTGAAAGCAAGAAACGCCGTCCATCCGATCACGGCAATGGCGGGATAACGCCAATGCCCAGGCCCCTTACTCAGGAAAAACGCGCCCAAGGTTACAATGAGCACCGCGGGCGCGGTCCTTGGCGTGGCCCATAGGGAGAGCGTTGCCGCGAACAGGGCCAGACCGACCCCCTTGTTGCGTTCCAAGGACATCAGGAAAAGAAGCAGAAGCGAGCCGGCGAGAATCTCCGGAAACAGTTGCGTGGAATAGTACCCGATGGGCAGGGCCGTGACCAGCAGGCACCATCCGGCCAGGGGCATAAGCGCTGGAGACTCGCGAGCAGGCCTCAAAGAAACGACCAGCCACCCGAGAGTGCACAGCCAAAGTCCCTGGAGTACGCTCCACCACCAGCGAGGATAATCGGTCCACCGGACAAGCGGGGCGACAAACGTCGGCAGCAAGGCGGTAAAAGGCGGTTTCTGGGCGTCCCCCCAGCGCAGGGAAGCGTCATTGACCGGCGTCAGCCACGACTTGTAGTAATGGGGCCAGGTATATTGATCACTGGCAAGCACCGGGCGCGTCTGGAATTTCAGATAGTCTTCCCGGTCATGGGCCGGGCGAACGTTCATGCCTTCCCCGGCGGCAATGGCCGAGGCCATCAACAAATATGTGGGCTCGTCTCCGGTCAGAAGCCAGGACCGACCGGCCAGTTCGTCCGCTTGCCGGGGAATAATGGACTCCCGGAACAGGGAAAGTGCCGCAAAGCAGGCGATGAGTAAAAATAACCATCCGTGTTGGGCCAGCCATTTCAATGCAGGCATGCTAATCTTTTCCTCAAACTCGTTCCAGATTCATTTCAAGGCCACCTAAAACACAAGGCAACCACAAGGGGGAAAACCGGCGGCAAGACCGGAACCCTTTTGCCATGCCGCTCTTTTCCGGCAGGACAAAAATCATTCCCCGCGTCCCTTGCGCTCCTCTTCTTCTCACCGCCCCTTCCTGCCCCTCCTGATTGATGATCCCTTCCTCGGGCCCCTTGTGAGTCAATGTTCTCAAGCAACCCAACCTCTCTTCTGTTTGTTGTGTTCACGGGAAAAAATCTATAGTTATATCGCGACTCATTGGTCAACTCTTCCCCTGTTAAGCCCCCCCAATGGAATTCACCAACCAAAGCCCGACAGACATTCCTCTGGTCGTTGACCTTGACGGTACGTTACTGCGCACTGACCTTCTGCTGGAGTCAGGTTTCGCCTTCGTCCGTGCCCACCCTTTACGGGCTTTAGCCCCAATTGCCTGGCTTATGCGGGGCAAGGCCAACCTGAAGGCACAGTTGGCCTTTGAAACCCCTCTGGATATCGCGTCTCTCCCCTTTGCCCCCGACGTCGTCGAATTCTTGAAGGCAGAACAGGCCAGAGGCCGAAACATCATTTTAGCCACGGCCGGCCACAAAACATACGCCGATGCCGTGGCCGCGCATCTGGGTCTGTTTGAGCGTGTCCTCGCTTCGGATGGTGCTTTGAACCTGTCCGCCCGGACCAAGCGTGACGTGTTGGTCCGGATATTTGGAGAAAACGGCTTCGACTACATGGGCAACTCCCATGACGACATCCCGGTTTGGGCGGTTGCCAGGCAGGCATTGCTTGTGAATCCAGGCCTTGGTGTCGAGTCCCGGGTCAGGGCCCTGGGCAATGTCGAACGCGTCATGCGTACAAAACCTTTTACTTTAAAAACTTGGCCAAAGGCTTTGCGCTTCCACCAATGGGTGAAAAACCTGCTGATTTTCATTCCATTGCTGGCCAGTCACCAGATCGACCACCCGAGCCTGCTTGCCTTCGGTTTACTGGCATTTCTCTGTTTCGGGCTGTGTGCGTCCAGTGTCTACCTTCTCAACGATCTTCTGGATCTGCAAGACGATCGTCGCCATCCCACAAAACGCCTTCGCCCGTTGGCATCCGGGACGCTTTCCTTGCAGTCCGCCCTGTTTGCTTTCCCCGTTTTGCTTCTTCTGGCTTTTTTTCTTTCCTTCCGGCTTCTGCCGTTGGAATTCACCTTGGTCATGGGTGCCTATTATGTTCTGACCTTGGGATATTCTCTTGGCCTTAAACGGATCATGGCCGTGGACGTGATTGTTCTGGCCATGTTGTACACCCTGCGTCTCTTTGCCGGTTCCTTTGTGTTTAACGTACCGTTGACCTTTTGGATGTTGGCCTTTTCCATGTTCCTCTTCCTCAGCCTTGCCCTGGTCAAACGCCATGCCGAGCTGCGCTTGGCCAGAGACCAGGGGCTGACTTGCAAGACAAGAGGACGCGGGTACTATCCTGACGACTTGGAAATGGTTTCCTCCCTAGGAGCCGCTAGCGGATACCTGGCCGTGCTTGTTCTTGCCTTGTATATTCAAGACGACGCCACTCTGGCGCTATACACTCAACCAGCGATGATCTGGCCCGCCTGCCCGCTGCTCCTCTACTGGATAAGCCGGATATGGTTCGTGGCCCACCGGGGCCGAATGCATGACGATCCTGTTGTTTTTACGATCAAAGACCCACTCAGTTGGGCTGTTGGGCTGCTTATCGCCGCAACATTCTGGTTTGCCATATGAGCACCACCACTCTTAAGTCCTGGGGGCTTTTCCCCTGTTTTCCACAAATTCCTCATCGTGTTCATCAGCGAAATACGCTTTCAAGGGTCCTGACCAATATTTCCCGTGCCCACGGGCAAACTTTGGCCTTTGGTAATGGCTTGAGCTACGGTGACAGCTGCCTGGCCGTCAGTGATCACGTCGCGTACATGCGCCCCTTGGATCGCTTCATTGCAGCGGACTGGGAGCAAGGCGTAATCAGAGCCGAGGCGGGTGTGACCCTTGAGGAATTGCTTTCTTTGGCTATTCCTCGCGGCTGGTTCCTGCCGGTCACGCCCGGAACCCGCTATGTAACCTTGGGTGGAGCCGTGGCCAACGATGTGCACGGCAAAAACCACCATGTCCGGGGAACATTTGGTTGCCATGTGCGCTGTTTTGAGTTGGTACGCTCGGATGCGTCTCCCGTGGTCTGCTCCCGTGAACAGAACACAGATCTTTTTTCCGCCACAATTGGCGGCCTCGGTTTGACAGGAGTCATGACGTGGATCGAGTTGAAACTCATGCCCATCCTGTCCAGCAAAATCGTGACCACCCACACACGCTTCGGCGCTTTGGATGAATTTTTGGCTATCTCTCAGGAGTTGGACAGCAGGCACGAATACACAGTGGCCTGGATTGACTGCTTGGCCCAAGGGCAGAGCGCCGGACGGGGCATCTACATGGTCGGCAACCATGCCCAGGACGGTGTTTTGGATGTGGATGCCGGTCGCAAGCTTGGCGTTCCCTGCACAATGCCGTTTTCCGCGGTGAACACGATTTCCCTGCGCCTGTTCAACACCGTCTACTATCGGGCCTGCAAACCAGGCCGACGTACTTTTGTCGTGCCCTACGCACCGTTTTTCTACCCCCTGGACCGCCTCCTGAACTGGAACAGGCTCTATGGGCCCAAAGGCTTTCAGCAGTATCAATGCGTGATCCCCGATGCCTCGGCCCGAGACGCGCTGCTCGAAATACTTCAAGCCATCTCTGCCTCAGGTAGCGGTTCCTTTTTGGCGGTTCTGAAGCGTTGCGGTGATGTGCCCTCCCCTGGGCTACTTTCCTTCCCCATGCCCGGGATTACCCTTGCACTGGACTTCCCCCGCTCGGGCAACCGCAACGACACATTGTTCCCGAGGCTGGACGCCATTGTCCGACAAGCCGGCGGACGCCTCTACCCGGCCAAGGACGCAGCCATGAGCAGTGCTGACTTCAAAAACTCTTACCCGGCCTGGGAACAGCTCGAGACGCTACGAGACCCCGCCCTGTGCTCCCGGTTCTGGCAACGTGTGACAGGTAGCTCAAAGCAAAGGTAATGCATACATGAATATTTTGATCATTGGCGCCACATCGGCCATAGCCACGGCCAGCGCCCGCCGCTGGGCCGCAAGTCAGGCGAGTTTTTTTCTGGTCGGACGAAACAAAGACCATTTACAGCAAATTGGTGACGACCTTCTGGTCAGAGGTGCAAGCGCCACTCATCACCATGTCTTGGATGTAAATGCATTTGACGATCATGAAGCCATGATTAAGGCCTGCTTTTCGATAATGGGCAAGGTGGATGTCGTGCTCGTGGCGCACGGCACTTTGCCGGATCAACAGGCTTGTCAACGGGACGTGGGCCTTATGCTGCGGGAATTCTCAACCAACGGCCTCAGCGTGATCGCCCTGCTGACTCTTTTGGCCAATCGCCTGGAATCCCAAGGTTCCGGGACAATCGCCGTGATTTCATCGGTAGCGGGCGACCGAGGCAGGTCTTCAAACTACCTTTACGGATCTGCCAAGGCCTCGGTGAACGCCTTTTGCGAGGGAATGAGAGCCAGGTTGTTCAAGTCCGGCGTGCATGTCCTGACCATCAAACCTGGATTTGTGGACACGCCCATGACCCAGGGACTGGCCTTGCCGAAACTGCTTTTGGTCGGCCCCGACAGGGTCGCCGCGGATATCGTCAAGGCGGTGGATAAAGGAAAGTCCATCGTCTATACGCCATGGTTCTGGCGGTGGATCATGGCGATTATTCGCAGTATTCCTGGTGTGTTTTTTAGAAGAATGAACATTTGATGCCGTTCACAGTGGGATGCGCTCAGAGGCGTCAGCCAGCCAGCGGTTTTTTCACCTTTGCAAGCCCTTGCATCAGAAATCCATGAACCAAAACCGGCAGGAGCAAGATAAGGCTCTGCATGGTCAATCTATTCCAGGCCACTCCGATCTGCCAGGACCAGTTTGGGCCGTGGAATAGTGCAATAATAAAACTGGAAAACAACATCGCAAAAGGAATCAAGAGATTGATCCTACTTGCTCGATCGCCACGGAATACCAACACCATCGAAGCAAGTATCAGCACTGGCAAGACCAAATTCCATTGCCGGATATCCTTCCAAATTGTAAAGACTTGCAGTGCTGCGCTGCCAAAGTCCGAAAAGGCCGGTACCCAGCCGCTCCCCAAAAACCAGAGCGCATGATTCGACGTCTCCATGACCAAACGGGTATAGAGCATCCATGGCCCCCAGAAAAACGCCAGAGGGATACACAGTGCAGCCAGGGGGGCGAAGGCTTCGCGGACTGATCTGCTTTGCATAAGCGTCCAGATGCAAACTATAAACGCAAAAAGTACGCCCTCATTCTTCGTACATGCCGCAGCAGCAACAAAGATACCTGCAACGGATATATCCACAGGGTTCTTGGACACCTGCCAGCTCAACAACCGAGACATCGCGCAAACCAGCATAAGCCATAACGGCGCCTCGGCGTAAGCCCAAGAAGCGACCAGAGGGACGGCCGGCATACTCACCCACAAAGCAGCAACCAGCAATCCATATGCTGCCCGCCCGGAAGCTCTAAAGGCAATCAGTCCCAGTTGCCATGATGTCAACACGAGCAGTATCGGTCCCCAGCCCTTGCTCCACTGGTCTTCCCAGCCGCCGGCGGCCCATCCGCTGAACGCCCACAAGGCAGGCCATAACAAGGGATAATCTCCGGAGCCCGGCACGAAATATCGGACACTCGCAAGAGAAGCGTATTCCATGGCAAGTATTTTTGCCTTTGGTCCCCACTGCGCCCAGGCATCCCAGTCATCCGGCCCAACAATCACGGCCATCAGAAAAGACCACAAACAGAAAAAGAAAATCAGCAAGATAAGTAATGCCGACTCCCAAGAAAACTTGAAACTGGAAAGACCAAATGAGACAGGCCCTGACTGGACTCGAGTCTTAGCAATATATCCCAAGGAAACAAGGCTTGCCCCCACAGCGGCCCAACCTGCCCACTGCATGGAGCCAAACACCCCCTTGCTAAGAACAACAAGTAAATAGATCCCAAAAATCGCTACTGCCATGGACTCGGGAATGCTTAATTTCAATTGCCTAATTCCATTCCGAAGCCCGGTGGAGACAAGAATAATGATGAGCAATGAGAAAAAAAGGCCTGACGGAGTCGGCTTTACTGTGGAAAATTGAGCCACCTGTTCAGAATTGACGCATTCATCAAGAGGGGGCTGGGCATGATATTTATTTTTTTCTTCTGATATTTTATAGTATTCTGAACCAGATGGGATACGTGGGATGACAAGATACTTCATGTATGACGACATAACCCCAGAGCCATCAAATTTATATTCGGCATCTATTGGCCAACAGAGATCAATGTCTTTTGCAATACTTAATGATTTCAAGGGCAGACCAGACAATATAAAAATCTGCTCTTGCTTTGATGAAGCTGTTTTTCCAAAATAAATTGCAAATTCTCTTTCAAACCAGAGATGATACATGGCAGCAACAGATGCAATACTTACCATGACCCACAAGGCAAGAATGATATTCGTACCGCGGCGAAGAAAAAATGAACGCATTTTATGCTAAATGATTTCAGCGTTACACAGTAAATATTCAGAAAAAATAATCAACCAATGATAATGTGAACGTAATTGTATCTTTCCATTTCTTCTCAAAATACATCATATACAAATACGAGGAAGCAAAAAGAAGTACCAAGCCACATGCCCAATGGGCAATTGTCTTACAAAAATTTCTTTTAATCATGGCAGGCCATTACAGCATTCAATTCTCGTCAGCAAGCACGAAAACACCTCGACCGAGAGGCACGAGGCGCTCATTCTCCAAATCATCATCAAGGACTGCACGCATTCTCTTGTGCTTGACCCATTCCCCAAAAAATAAATATCTCACCCCGTACTCGCGCATGGCCACGGCAAACCCTCTGCTTCTGTCGTCCGGGTAAACAAGATC
The DNA here is from genome assembly GCF_000717475.1 of Desulfonatronum thiodismutans. Classification (NCBI taxonomy): domain Bacteria; kingdom Pseudomonadati; phylum Thermodesulfobacteriota; class Desulfovibrionia; order Desulfovibrionales; family Desulfonatronaceae; genus Desulfonatronum; species Desulfonatronum thiodismutans. The sequence goes on along the minus strand of NZ_JPIK01000010.1, from coordinate 55,243 downwards.
TCGAGAAAAATCAGGATGATAAAGCGGGTAAAACCGGTCATTGCTTTCCACGAAAAAAGCCATCCGTTCACCCTCCGGCACCCTTTCAGCAATCTGCCTCTGCAATGGTGCATTACTTGAACGATCCTTCACCGGGGTTTGAATAAAATTTCTCCAGTCATCGACTGTAGAGTAGCCGTTCCCAACAATTCCAAGACCGTTGAGCATGGTTGTCCAGATCGCCAACAGGATAAGAGCTCGCCTGATGGTCGGCACGATAATGGTATGGCTGAGCAGAACGCCGACGCCAAGGGCCGCGATGGCTGGAAACCATTGCGCAAAGCGCATGTTCCACGGGTCCGGATCAACCCAGCCCAGGAGAAGAAGGAAGGAAAACAAAAACCCTCCGGCAAGCAGAAGAAAAGACCGGTGCAGGAACAAGCAGAACAATACGGCAGGCCATCCGCAAGCAAAAGCAAACCACCCCCAGCCTGTCATAGACGCCAAGTCAGAATTGTACTGACCACCGGCATCAAAAATCTTGCGTGAAAAAAGATTTCGGATGTCCTCCTTGGCCGACTCAATGCTAAAGGAACCTTGCTGCCCACCTCCGCTTCCACCACGTCCAGTGACTACTTGTTCAGCCACGCGCAGGGAGGTCGGGTGAAAGGGGTTTCCGTAAACGACTGCATTGCGGGCATACCAGTACCCCCCGAGCATCAAGGAAATCAGTACAATGCTCAACACCCAACCGGAAAAACGAATATGGCGTATAAAAAGAAAATCGCTCTTGCGTAAACCCAGCAACGCAATCAGGGCAAGACCGGGAAAAATGAACACCATGGTCGGCTTGACGCCGACTCCCATGCAGACAGCTGCAAAAGACAACAACCACCTTCTTGCCGCAAGCTTCGAGGGCACCGGCCTGATCCACAGGGCTGCCAAAAAGAGATAAAGCGCTGCCACAGCAATGTCATTCTTGGCGCTCACGGCATTCATGGCCAGCCCCGGCGTCAAGGCGTAGGCAAACGCGCACCATGCCGAGGGAGCAGGCCCCAGGCCAAGTCCTCTTGCCAGAACATAAACAGCGCCAACGGCCAATCCGTAGAAGGGAAGGCCCGCGGCCTCAATGACTGCATCATGGTGCGGAAAGACAGCCCACCACGCTTGGACCAGCTCGAATCCTCCAGGCCAGTAAACACGTTTAACCGGCATGTGAGGCAACGCAAGGCTGGCACTCTGAATCCATTCCGCCACCTTCGGAAGATGGTACGTGTTCACATCCCAAATATATGGGGGCAGAAACCAGATGTGCACCCCCATCCTGACCAGCAGAATCGTGACGCATGCAGCCAAAAGGGTCAGATGCACGGGATGCGGGCGAGCACGAACCTCCATGCGCCGCAACGTCAACCGCAGGGAACGAAGGCCACGCCATAGAGACGAACGTCCGGCCGTGAGCAGCACGATCAAACCGGCGCCCGACAAGCCGGCCAGCCAGTGGGCACTGAAAACACCGGCTAGACCTGTGGCCATGACAGCCCCACTGACCAGGAAAAGGTTTAAAAACACAAGACTTAAAATGTCCAACCCGGCCCCTAAGCCCCGAACCCCGCGCCAAAAAAGAATCGCCAGGGCCCACAAAAAGCTTGAGGACAACAGCCACTCAAGCAAAAACACGTGTTTCCCCTCTGAACAGTATCGTAATTCGCACGAGCGTGCGGTATTTCTCGCGCATAGCTCTATTCCTTGACAATATGTGGCACGGATAAAACCGTGTCCGGAGGTATTGTGGGGCCGACCCAGCGCAGACGAATCGCAGCAGGCCCTTCATAGACAACATGTTCAATGCGAATATGTTGCCTTCCAGACTCCAAGTCCGCCCGTCCATGTTTCCCTGGAGCCCAATTCCTGCTCTCCCAATGATCTACTATGAGCTCACCATTGAGATACATCCTGGATCCATCCATGGACTGCATAAAGAAGCCATACTCGCCATCCTCCGGAACGACCAGGTATCCCTCCCAAACAGCCCCAAAATGGGCGGTGGACACCCCTCTGGCAATTCTGTCCACATAATACCGCTTATCAACCGCTCGCTCGCTTCGGCTACGCACCAAAGATTTGAACTCCGTGTCTTCATAGTATTGAACAACAAGCCCACCTGGGGCAAGTTCCACGTACACACGTTGGACAATCTGAATTGATGTGCCAATGAGAAAAGGGGCCGTCTTTATGGCGGAGAGAAGCAAGAAGAGCGCGAAAACCCAAGAGAGGGCCTTGGCATGGCGTTCGAAAAAAGGTTTTGCTTTCAAGTTAAGTTGCATCATGAACGTGAACATTGGACATTCTTTGCGTTTGAACTTCCTGGCCAAGGGACTCGCCGAAAGCGCCCTTATCGACGCGGCACAATCCCCATGCCAAGCCGAGTGTAGACTTTTTTGAGCGAAGCCTTGATTTGAGCACTGTCCAGCCATTGCTCATAGTACGACCTGGCCTTGCTCGCCAGCGCCTCTCTTGACGACTGATCAGCTTGCAGCCGCAAAGCGGCTAGAACCATGTCCCGCGGGGAATCCACTTCAATCCATGCCCCTTCTCCGGGCGGCAACCCGCGCATGGCCCCTTTTCTGGCAATAATGGCCCGGCCTGCGGCCAGGGCCTCCACGGCCTTGATTTGCACGCCTGTTCCCTCGGCTGTAGGCATCAGGACGACGCCGCAATCCATATACGGTTGCATCGGATCTTCATAGCAACCAACAGGGGCAAATGCCTTGGAACGGACATGGTTGGCAAGACCTCCATACACCCGGATCGGAATATTTGCCGTCCCGTCTCTACCCAGAGCCCTCTCCAGCCAATGCAGGCCTTCAATATTAAATAGGCTACCCGAACCCACCAAACCTACTGTGGAGTTTAGCGGAATTTCCGTTGCATCGACCGAGGGCGGGCTCCATAATGTCTTGAAAATGCCGCGTTGGTTTAGCGCTTTTTCCTCATCCAGGGAAATAACGACCAAAAGATCGGCTGAGCCAAGATCTATCGTTTCCCGCTTCGCCCCTTCCCAGGAAACATCGGAAACCAGGTCGTGAAGAACCACGACCTTGGGACAAGCACAGGGCAAGTGCCCCCAGTGACTATAATTAATCACCGCCAGATCAAACTGCGTTGACAGCTCATGCAGCCATCCCGCGGGAAAGGCGTGGCGGTGATAGGGGTTGGAATGACCAAAGGCTCGATCCAGGCCGAGCCCCTTGCAAAAAAGACCATAAAAAAAGCCATAAACCTGAAGGAGGCCGAGCCTGATGCAATCTTCGCGAAAAACAAGGTCAAAGCCGCGATTCCGGATCTCTTGCTCATACCGCGGTGTCCATCCCAACCCCACCGGTCGTCTCCTGGCGGAAGCGATGGTGCACGGCCCCAATCCGTGAAGGATATTCAAATGCTTCCACATCTCGGCCTTTGCGCCCGTATTGATGGGAAGCGGACAGTAAGGGATAAGGACTACCGAACGCATGAATGATCTCAACGTTTGCCAACAAAAACCTGCAAGTCGACGGTGTTACAGAGTATTGACAAATTCTAAATCCACAGGATGTTAAAGGACTTGAGTGCTATCCGTTTTTATTGTCAACAGTTCGTGGATCCGCAAAATTTCTCGAACAAAGGAGTCGCGAAAAATCTTGGTATTAAGTCTATCCCTGACGAGACCGGCAAGCTGGTCCAGCGTTTCAGAGGTCACAGTGGTGGACAGTTTTTTCATTTTTGATATCATATCCGAATCACACCCCTCACGAAACAAACACTCAACAGGCAAGAAGTCACGCATACCATCCACATTAGAAGCCAATACTGGAACCCGATAAAACATAGCCTCCATCATCACGAGAGGCACCCCCTCATATCTTGAGGGCAGGAGCAAAGCATCCAATGCTGGGTAAACCCTCCACATGTCGCTTTGCCATTCCATGAAGCGAATCATCTCTCCAAGATTGTGTTTGTGGACCAACTGAACAGCATCATCCAAGTTTGGCCCGTCACCTACGATCACAAACTGGAGCCCTCGAAGTTCTTTTTGATACTTTGATATAGCACGAATCAAAAAATCTTGTCTCTTTTGGACAAACTCAATTCTTCCAACAATGCCGACATGATATCCATTTGACCAGCCCAACTCAGCCCTGGCCGCATTTTTATCGATTGCTGGAAGAGTCGAAATATTCGGTCCATACTCAGCGACACCAACCTTTTTTACATCCACGCAATGCTCATGCGTAAGCTTAATTTTCATTCTTTCGCTGGTTGTAATATATGCCGAAGGACATGAATACCAGTATCGGTTCGCAACGTCATGAACAAAGGACATCACTGAGGGGCGAATACGCCAGAGCTTATGAACCATCGGGACATATGAAACAACCGGGACGCCCAAAAGCCGACATGCCGCCGTGGCGCAAAGCCCGATTGTTATGAATCCCTGGACATTGACAACCAACTCCGGATTCAAAGAACGGATTGCATGAGCAATTGTGCGAGTACGACCTCCATGCCGCAGAGCGTCAACAGATTCTGAGAAGCAATTATTCACTGTCACAAAAACTGTCCGGACCCGAGTGTAGCGCCGGGACAATTCCTTCAGGGCAGTTATCAAGTGTTGATTTCGTTTGGTATGCAAAGCAGTTACTGAATATCTAGCGTCATCGGCAAGCCCCTCCATTGCCGCCAATGCAGTGATCTCATGCCCGCCAAACGCCTCTGCATCGAATAAAAACAAGATATTCACAAAGCTTTCCTTACCTGACAGTATCGATGTCTTTCCTAAATATTATCCAACCGGTTAACTTGTTATACCTGGAAAAATTGGTCAACACATACTCCAATCGTCCCAATGGCTTATCCGGAAGGTATATCGCCGTCATTTCAAACCCAGGGGCTTGCAGCACCTGCACAAGGTCACGGGGATACTTGCCTAGCGGGACGCCCGAAGAATCTGTTTCCAGGACAATGAGCGTCCCCGGCGCGGCCGCGGCAATCCGACGCCCAAACTGGGCTGGATAGCTCCAAAGTGTGCTCCCGGGTTCAACATCCCACAACCACTCCGAAGCTCCGCTTCCGGACAAGTCCTGAATGATCCTCGGCCAGGGTTTGGGCTCGTTCTGCTGCAACCAGGCACCCAACTCACGGTGCATGATTTCCGCTCTGTCCTGAAACCGCAACGGGTACCAGTAAAATGGGTATGAAAGAAATCCGGCCAGGAGGCACACGCCGGCCACTTTGAGCCAAGCAAATGAAGCCTTGCCCCTGGGCGGCCAGAAACACCAATAGGCCAACAGAGCAAAGCCCCCCTGCACCACGCACCAGGCGGCAATGATCCAGTCCGGCCCGAACTTGAGCCGCCAGTGGAAGAGCCAAAACGCAATCAACAGGAGGAGTGTCGCCAACAATGCCGCAAAGCGAACACGTCGCGCCATCGGCACGGCACTCAGAAGCATGTGCGCACCGCCATAGACGAGCAGCGCCAGCAGTGGAGCAATATTCACGTAGTTTCTGTAATTGATCGCCGCCAAGCCGATATCCGCCCAACCGCTGCTCCGTGGATAAACCACCACAAGAGAGACGAAAACCAAGTGGATCAGGATACAACCCAAGGCCATGCCCCACAAAGGCAGGTTGGATAAAAAAAATGTTTCCCTGGATTTGATGCCGGAAACAACCCCACAGAGCCCGACGATGGACAAAAAAATCAGCGGTGCCTGCAACGCGGAAGGCAAGCCGCTGAACCCGTTGATCAACCAGAACGAGTCCGGTGGAAACGAACGCAGATAGACATAACCAGGGGTCATCCACCCCAGCTCGCCCTTGATCAAGAAGCCGGAAACCCACCAAATGCCAAACGGTGCCCAGGCGAAGATCCCCCATGGGATGATCTTTCTACAGGCTTCCCCAAGCCCATGGCGTTGAACAAAAAGCCACAAAACGCAAAGACTAAGCCATGCCAAAAAGAGCACGGTCTCTGCCCGAGCCAGGGGCATCAAGCCCCAGAGGACTGCACCAAGATAGAAACGGCCTGAAAGTATCAAAAACAAGCCCATGCCCAGAAAAGAAGCGGCCAACTGCTCGGTCATGGTCAAGTGGGCATGGGTCAAAAGCGCGCTCTGGGCCAGAACAAACGCCAGCGTCGCTATGGCCGGAAACTTTGTCCCCCATAAGGTTTGGGCGCTGCGATGAACACAGTAGGCCATGGCGACGACCAGGGCCACGCTTGCGGCCCGGGCCGGAAAAATTCCCAGCTGTCCGACGATTCCGTAGATCAGGGTCGGCAAGGGCCGGTTCCAGGTGTCCAGCACGAAATCATTCCATGAAAAGCCAGCAACATGTTGAATGCTGCGCACGAAATGCGCAAAAGAGTCGTCGTGCAGTTGCAGGGAAACAGCCGCGGCCAATGCGAGAAGGAACCCGGCGCCGACCGTGAGCATAAGCGGCATGCTCTGGATCAGTGCGGCCCAGGATGAAGATTGCTGGTCATCTGAAGTCACACTTTCACCCGCTTTTCCGGGAATACCAAATAACGCCTGGCCAGGAAGTTGAGGATCAGGCCAATGCCGGAGGCGGCCAGCTTTGAGCCTGCCGCTGTCATGCCAATGGCTATCAATCCTTTGGTCATTGTCATGTCCACGACGGCAATAGCGGTTACAGCCGCATAGTACACAGCCTGTTCGGTCCACGATTTCCAGCGAACATGCTTTTTGAACAAAAGATGGGTGCACAGCCAGTAATTCACTGCCGCCGCGGCATAAAACGCTGTGATTGCCGAAAATCCAACGGAAAGGTGCGGCATGAGAAGGAGAAAAAGCAGAAGATTAAACACCGCGGCTATGCCGCCGATGAAAACATAGATCAAGAATTGCATGGGCAGGGGCGACCTGTGCGCTCCGTAGTGCAAAATACAATAGAGTGCGCGAACTCCATCTTTCCAATTTATTTTTTTGCCTTCCGCATACGTCCGGCCCTGATAGGAAACAGGCATCTCGTAGACACGGCACCCTCTGTCCCCGATTTTGGCCACTATTTCGGGTTCAAATCCGAAACGATTCTCTTCAATGGGTATTGACTGGATAATTTCACGCCGGAAGAGCTTGTAGCAGGTCTCCATGTCCGTGAGCCCGAGGTCGCTGAACATGTTCGAGAGGAACGTCAAGACCCTGTTCATTTGGCTGTGCCAAAAATACAGGACACGACGCTCCCCTGAATAAAGATAACGGGAACCGAAGACAACGTCCGCGCGGCCTTCAGCCAACGGCACAACAAGCCGGCGCAGGTCCATGGGGTCATACTCCAGGTCCGCGTCCTGAACGCCTACGAAATCCCCGGAAGCCTGGGCAAAGCCGGTGCGCAAGGCTGCACCTTTGCCCTGGTTCTTGTCATGGCGCAGAAGCCGTACATTGTCATACCGCCTGACAAGTTCCTCCGCCACCTGCACGCTGCTGTCCCGTGAACAGTCATCAACTATGATCAATTCCAGGTTGAGCCATGTATCGGCAATGCCCTGAACTCTTTCAACACATTTTTGCAGCGTTTTCTCTTCGTTATAGCAGGGGATGACTAATGATAAAGAAACTTGTGTGGAATAAGAACCCATTGTAATTACCTTGTCAGAAATTTTTCTTTAATGTTAACTAATTGAAATACAAAAGCCATAAGAACAAAAGGCTCCAGCCAAAGCCTAAAACGGGCACCCTGGTAATTTGTCCCACAAAATGCATACGGAATTATGAAGAAAAAAATGGAAAGAAAGACATAGATATTCTTTCTTGAGACTAGAAATTGCAACAGAGCGATTAAGTAAACATTGCCATAAAATATAATAAAAAAAATGGCTAACAAAAAAGGAATTGGACTCCACAAAACGGAACCATCTTCATAATCACGATGCCATGTTTGCTTGAACAGATAGAAAAAGTTCTGCCAGTGCATCTCGATAGAATTTACAACTGTAAAGTAACTCAGGAATCCAGCCGTCTCTAAAGGATATTCATAGTAAACCTGCAAGGCTTCCTGCTTTCGAAAAGCTATCCGTTTTTCAAGATTCTCCGCCCCTGCAAGTTGCTGGATACGCTCTCGTGTCTCCTCATATCGATCCGTCTGCCCCTTCATTCTTAATACGTCCTTGGCCAGATAATCATAGAGGTTGATCGAACCGATTTCCGTCGGTGTGAACACGCCATGATTCACCCAGTTCCGCAATGCCGGGGTTTGCACGCCCACCAAGGTGGTCACGAACATAAACACGATTAAAACTCGGACACCGCGCTCTTCGGCCCACCCTCGGCTCTTGACCAAAGCCCAATGCATGCAAACAGCCGCAAGCGGAAAAAAAGCCAGCATGGGCCGCACATTCGCGGCATAGGTGATTAAAGCAAGATGGGCCATGCCCCAGGCAAGGCTACGACGTTCCAATGCCATCAATCCACAGGCGACTCCGCAGATTAACGTCGTTGCAAACAAGGCATCGGACAGGATGATGGGCACATAACTGACAAAAGCCCCGCATAAGATGGTCAAGGCAACACATGCCAATGCTGAGCGGCACCCCATGCCAAACAATGTGGTCGCGATAATAAAAATAGCCGGATAGGCAAGGGCAAACATCAGAGCCTGCGCGGCATAAACCACAATTCGCCATTCGACACCCGTGACTTCTGCCACTTTGAGCGTCCCTGCGAGAAAAAGCGGATACCCAATAGTCCTCCGATAATCAGGCTCTCCATGGCGGGCAAACACGCCTTCCTGCAGAAATGATTCCGCAGGACGAAGATACGATCCCGTGTCCCCACTCTGCCAGTTCCATTGATCAAGCGGCGCTAAATACAACAATACAAATAAATAGACGACATGAAGCGCCAGGCAAATAAAATAAATGGCGATTTGCCAAAAATTCCCTTTAAATTTAAACATTAGTATAATTTTTAATGTGTTCGACAATTTTACAAGAAATAGAATGAACAACACTATCCATTAAAAAATTATCACTTGTATCAAATTTCAAAAATGAAATGCCATTTTTTTCAAGAGAAACCCGCAATGAGTCCGTGCTAGATTTTCTAAAAATCATTTTTTTTTCTTTAAAACTATTATCTTTTGCACGATATAAAATAGAATTAATTTCAAAATCTGTAAAAGATGTATAACAATTTTTCATTGACCAGTCTCTTAAAAATATCCGAACATCATCATCTTTCTGCTCTTTTAAGAGAATTTTCGTCAATTGAAGTGCTTTCTCAAACTTCCTTTTCCCTTTCTTAATTTTATGCTGGCCCAAAGGCTTCGATCTATTCAATTTTCTATAAATTGCCTGTATTGGATTTGTATTAAGCTGCACTACAATGTTCGGCAATGAACAGGATAATAAAAAATCGTCAGACACATTGTCACTCCATTTTGGCAAATGGTGCACCAAGCCTTCATCAAAAAGATATATAGTATTTTCTTTATAAAATGAAAAACTATTCTTATACCAAGAATGTCTTGCAAGAAGCAAAATCCAACGCGAATATATCGGAATACTAAGCTTACTATTTTTGCAAATTAGCTTATAATATTTTAGTATCCGCGGATGATGCAAAAGAAAATTAAAAATCATAAAATATGAAAAAAAATCAACGTTACGCGCCACATAACATCTACTTCCAGATAGTGCTATGCTTTTGTTGATACTATCTGCAACAAGCTCTATTATTGTACTTTTTCCACTTCCAGATTGACCAATAAAATCTACTAAGAAATTTTTTTTTAAATAAAACATTTTTTACAACATGCAATCCATCTTTATGAGTTTCAATCGATTAACGCACAAAATAAATTTTCTCATAAACATTTACAATAATATCCGCAACATTTTGCAGATTAAAATTCTTAATCATTTTATATCGACCAGCATATCCCATTTTTTTAATCAATTCTGAATCGCTTAGTAAAAGCAGAATTGCTTTTGCAAGCTGCTCGACATTTCCAGCTGAAACAACGATTCCATTTACTCCATGCTCTATTATTGCAATATTTCCTGGGATATCTGAAACAACACAGGGAAGTCCGTAGCTCTGCGCCTCCAACAAAGCATTGGATATCCCCTCTCGACCTGATGGTAAAACAAATATTGAGGAAAGACGATAATGCTCTGAAGGAGCATCAACCCATCCAACAAAATCCACTGAAGATTCCAATCGCAAAAACTTAACCATGTTTTCCCATTGAGTACGATCTCCCCCACCCAATATTTTCAGCAACGCTGAAGGCTCCTCCCTAACAACAATATTCCACGCATTCAATAAAACATCGAACGCTTTGTGCTCCACGCCCTGGGAGAAATTGGCTACGAACAAAACAACTTTCTCTGAAGAAAAATCAGCGATTCGCTCCGGTATCTCAACTCCATTAGGTACCTCGAAAATTCGCTCCCGAGGGACTCCGTGAGTGATGAGATCCTCGGCAAGATACGGGGCCAGAGCAGCAAAATGGCATTCCCGTCGGGCTTTCGAAAAGGTGCGTCTCATTGGGACATCATAACCCAGAACATTCCACGCAGGGTATAACGCCGTTTTGGCCAAGACAGGGATTCCATAACGCCGGGCAAAAAATGCCGCGGCTCCAGCCAGCCAGGAAGACTCGTGGACATGTATTACGTCAGGGCGGTTTTCAGCCCTACGCAGCCAAAACCACAACTCCAGCAAGAAAATGGCTTTGGCTATGAACATCAGCGGCAAACCAAGCCAAAACAATAACGCCTCTCGTCTGAGTGCTTGGCCACGCCCCTGGAGGTTCGTTCTCCGAAGAACAATCGCCAACAGTTTTTCCACCCACCCACGGGCTGCGGTCATAAGTGGAACAGCCCTTCCCATGCGAACTATCTCATGATCACCAACCATTTCCCTCCGGCGTTGCTTTCTCTGCGTCCTCGCCGTCCAGACAACAACCTGAATTCCTCGACGCTCCAGATATGGGATAATTTTTCGACACTGCCGCTCAGCACCACCTTCATGGCCAGGCCAATAGCTCCAGATAAGCATGGCGACCTTTAAGTCATAACTCACGGCAATAACTTCCTTGGAAAACCTTAGAGCTATGCAGACCTGGATGAAAATATGCGCAATAAACTCTCAAAACAGAAACTCCAAGCAGTCGTTAAAAAGTTACGAACGGTATCGATTCAATAACGGAATAGCAGCTCTATCGACCACCCCAATGCACGCGGGAAATCTTTTCAAATTCAAAATTTTTGCAATGGCCATTCTGTGGAAACCATTGCCTCCGAAATACGGCACGCCGTTTTCTCCGATATGTATCAAAACACCGCTCTCCTCACGAAAACTGGAAGGGTCAAGCTCAGAGCGTGTTTGCAACGTGCCCGTTGCGCGACTTTGCTCAAAAGCATGGTCGAGCATGGCAAAGCGATCAATGATTGTTTGCCGCGTGTCGTTTCGGTGACGATGAGCGCGGCTCATGTATTCATAATAGCCAAGTTCATCCCATGAATGCCCTTCATCCCAATGTCTGTAACAAAAATCTATCTTGGATTCATTTCGTAACGGCTTAAACTCTTTCAACTTGCTCCAGTCAACAACCCTTCCACTGGCTAAATTTCGATGCTCACCCGTGACTCTGATTATCTCTTGGTTTGTGATATACCAATCCACCTTTGTTGCATCGACCCATATTCTCTCGCAAAACGTCGGAGCCTCTGTTCCATAGAAGAAACGATTGCCTATATCTCTTTTTATTATATGGCCATATCTCCCAACAGTCCGTACGAATGCCAAAAAAAGATTCTTGGCCACAAAGGTACATGAACCATTTTGGAAATGGTGAGCAAGTTTTTTAAAAAAAATATACATGTTGCCAACCGAAAGCCTCTCGCAAATTATATAATTCCTCTTTAGATCCCGGACGAAGGAAATTTCGCCATACTCTTGTACATATCAACATATTTTTGAGCAATTATCGCCATTGAAAAATTCTTCATGATGCGCTCCCGTGCATTATGTCTCATTTCCTGCCTTTTACTAGAATTCTCAAGCAGGAACAAAATGGTTTCTGCAAGGCGGATATGGTCTCCGACAGGGGCAACAAATCCAGTCTCCCCATTATTGACAACAGCGCGGTTACCAGGAATGTCGGATACGACAGCCGGCACACCCCAGGCTTGTGCTTCCAAAAGGGCGTTTGACATGCCTTCATGCCTTGAAGGCAAAACAAAAACAGAGGCCTTTTGGTAATGTTGGCTCAAATCCTTAATGTACCCCGCAAAGTGAACAGCATGAGCACACCCAAGTTCGCCGGCCATTTCCCGCCAAGGCGTCGCATCCCCTCCTCCCGCCATGCACAACCTCGCTGACGGAAGCCGTTTAATCACCAAAACCCATGCCTTGAGCAAGACGTCAAAAGCCTTATGCGCCTTGCCCTGAGAAAAATTTCCAACATACAGCACATAATCGCCTTTGACACATGTAACGGGGGCTTCTGGAACAAGCACCCCATTTGGAATCTGAACGATCTGGTCCTTTCGGAATACTCTTGCCGCCAATTCATCCTCAATGGCCCCGTGAAGAGCAACAAAGTTGATTCGAAGCCGAGACTTGTCGAGAATATTGCGAAACGGAACCGATCTGTCCAATATCGGCAATGCCGGCATATTGGACGCCTTGCAAACCACGGGGATTTGGAGAAATTTCCCAACCCAGCCTGCATATCCGGCCAACCAGTCCCCTGTGTGCACGTGAATTACATCAAACTCTTTGCGATGGTAGAACAACCAGCACGTTGCACCAACCATGAAACTCATGGTATTGATCCAGCGCACCAGCATCTCGACGGATTGCCGTAAAGATGAAAAGGACACTTCTTCTGTGTCGGCGGGTCGTATTTTTTTTTGTGTTCGCCCTGGGATTTTGTTCCGCCCTGCCCTCCATGCCAAAACAGCATCAAGCCACATTTGCAAAACAGCAATGCGACGGACCCGGCTCCTGCCATCTTGGTCTTGAACTGGGGTATTTCTCGAAAGACGCGCAGTCAGCACACAGCAGTCCACTTCATGCTTTGATAAAGCATGGACAAGCTTCCGGCATTGAGATTCAGCCCCACCTGCCGGAACCGGCCAATAATTCCAGATGAGCATGCAGACATTCATGAAAATGCCCGAAAAAAATGCAATGAGCTAAACGCGTTCCATTGCAAAGTATCCGACCCAACGCCTCGACCAGGGAATAACAAAGCGGCGGCCGCCGGATTTTGGTAACCGTTGTCCTGGCGAAGCCACGAATTTTTGAGGTGCATTCCCAGCGGCCCCCGGCACCATTGATCCCACGGCGGGGAAAAACCTTTTTTGGGGAGGTCCACGAGATGCTCCGGAAGATATTTCCGCAAAATGTGCTTTAAAATGCTTTTTCTACGGCCTTGGCCATCGATTTTTGCCCAATACGGAAGCCTAGCTGCAAAAGAAACCACTCTGTGGTCCAAAATCGGGCTCCGGCATTCCAGAGCATGCGCCATGGACATTCGGTCTACTTTCACCAGCACGCCATCCGGAAGATAGGTCTTGAGGTTGACATATTGGAACTGGCTGAGAACATCAGCAACGGCCACCCTTGCATACCACTGTTCCCGGTCCCCATACCACGATTTCCCCCGCACACCCTCCCAAACCTCTTGGCAGAGCAATTTCCGCAAATTCCTGGGGCTGACAAGCATTTCCAACACGGTAAGCTTTTGTTTTTTCAAAACATGCCGGAACCACAAATCAGACACCTTCTGGAGCAGCGTTCCGGGCTTGGAAAAAAACTTGCGCTGCTCAGAATCGCCCCAAAGAGAGAGTGCCTTGGCGTAAAAGTCATACCCGCCAAACAATTCATCTCCGCCGTCGCCTGTCAAGGCGACACTCACGTGTTCTTTCGCCAACTTTGCGACAAAGTATGTGGGTATTGCTGATTTATGGCCGAAAGGCTCGTCAAACTGTCGGACAATGGCTGCAAAGGAAGGTTCCATTTCGTCCGTCACAGCGAGCATGGTATTTGATAATCCCAGGCGGCCGGAAATTTCCGCGGCCTGAGCTGACTCATCATACGCTTGATCCGTAAACCCGATGGTGTAGGAGTTGACGCTTCTTCCCGCCGCCTTGGCAACCAGTGCGGCCACCAAGCTGGAATCGACCCCTCCGGAAAGAAACAACCCCACGGGTACATCAGCAACCATGCGCAACCGGATGGCGTCGCAGAGCAACTCCTCCAGTTCCTCCGCCAAGTCGTCCAGACTCCTTCCCGTGAATACATCTACACCGAATGGGCAGTCCCAATACTCCCGAATGGATAACTCTCCATCACGCCACGTTGCGTGATGCCCCGGCAAAAGACGTTTGATCTGCTCGAAAACTGTCCTCTCCCCAATGACATACCCGTAGGTCCAGAATTGAATCAAAGCGATGGGGTCTATCCTGGCTTGGTCAACCATCCCGCTTTGAAGCAACGCCTTGATTTCTGATGCAAAAATCAAGGTGCCGTCAGGTTGATGCGAATAATATAGAGGTTTTTTGCCCAGGCGGTCCCTGGCCAGGTACATTGTCTTGGACGCCACATCCCACAGAGCAAAGGCGAACATGCCGTTCATACGCTCCAAGGTTCCAGATATACCGTAGTCCTCAAAGAGATGAATGATGGTCTCCGTGTCCGAATTGGAGGCAAAACCATGGCGCTTTGCAAGTTCCTTGCGGTATTCAGAGAAATTATAGAACTCCCCATTATAGGTAATCCAGACATCTCCGGTTTCATTGCTCATGGGTTGGCGGCCTGCCTGAGACAAGTCGATAATGCTCAGACGCCTGTGCCCCAGTCCCACGACACCCGGTTCATGCCGGCATTGCTTGCCTGAAGCATTCCAAATCATCACGCCGGCATCATCCGGTCCTCGGTGGACCAATGTGTCGCGCATGGCCACCAGGGTGTCATGCTCCAACAGCGGTTTATGGCTGGCAAAGCCGACTATACCGCACATCTATCCACCCGTTCCTGTAGAAGCCCTGCCGACGCAATCTCGCGAGCAACATGGCTGACCATTGACAAGGCTTCCTCAACGGCTCCCGGAAGATGGGGTATTGTGAAAACTTCGATGTTCCGATCGGTGAGCCCATTGGCAATTCTCTGGAAACAGTTTCTGGCTTGCTCCAAAAAGGCTAGGACTTCCTTTTCACTATCTTTTTGGAGGACAATAGGCATGGCCGATCGCTGTTTTAAACGTTCGCAGCAGACCTCCGGGGGGGTATCGATCCAGACGACTGCTCTCAGAGGGGGCAGCTGATCGAGATATGCCGCCACGGAGTCGGCCATGAGAACACGCGAGGGCAAATAGCCGTATAACATGGACCCAACCTGCGCGAACCCCTCCTCCGCAAAGACAACGTCGCTTGGTCGACAGTGGTTCAGCAACAACTGATGCTCGGCAAAAAGGAGTAAAAAATTGTACACAATACATTCCCGCGCTGTTTCAGGCATGGGCTCTTGGTCGAGCACTTGAAAAATCCTGGCCATCATCGCGGTATTATCGCAGACGTACTGATTCAATTCAGACAGGGCATTGCGCATCCCGCATAATGGCTCCCAAACGGACCTCGGGAAACTTTTTGCAAAGTTGCGGATTATTCCGTCGTTTCTCTGGCGGATACACCTTGTAATCCCTTCCTCTTTCGTTACCACATCCGAGGAACGTGCCCGGAGCGTTTGCAAAAAAGTTCGCGAGCACGTTGTTTTTCCCGCGCCGGGCAGCCCCATGAATTCAATTCGCGAATACATGATCATGTCCACGACTATCGAACTGCCGACCTTTCCCGGCACAACTCGGAAGGCCCCCGGTTTCGGCGTGGGTCGACTGCAACGCGAAGTGCTCTCCCATGAATCCTTCCACGGTCACCCCGTGAAAACGCCCCGCAACCTGCTGAAATGTCCCAAGCAGTGCCAGCATCTCATCATGAGACAAACCCGGGAACTTCTGGATGACGTGCGGGTCAACTTTGCGTTTGGGACGTCGCGAAAACTGAAACTGCCAGTATCTTCTGCGCAACTCACAGAGACTATTCGTCAGCAATCTTGACCTATCTTTTTCAGCGTAACAACGACATAAATGGTCTACAATCGTGTCGGCGGCCCCACCGTTAATATCGTTTACGTATGAATTGAGAACACGAAGCGCATCCACCGGCGGAGCCAACGACCGTTGCTGCCCATCGACAATACTGCGCACGGCGGACACCAGCGCCGGCAAATCATGAATACGTTCACTGACAAGATTGGGAAGTTCCGTATCGTATTCGGAAGATGTTAGAGGCTGATATGCCAACACCGGACGTTCCAGGAGAACCCCCTCCAAGCCTGTAGTGCAGCCGTTGTGAACAAGCACTTCAGCAGCCATAAGCCAGGGGATGACGCTTCCATCAAACACAACTTTTACATTTGGCAGGGGTGCCAGCAACCGATGCCATGTTTCGTGGTTTTCTGAAGGGTGCGGGCGCAGGACAATGGTATTATCGGGAAATGATTTACTGAGCTTAAAAATTGCCAGCCTAAAGGCATCAAACAAGACTTGCTTATGAGCGACCCAGGCCAGGGCAAATTGTTCATCCTCCGGTGTTTTCACTTTGGCGTTGGCTTTCAGATCATTGAGAAAGCCGTTTTTTCCTTTCTTGTGGTTGCACAGGGAAAAATTGCCGTTGACCAGGATCATGCGAGGATAATCAAACCTGATGCGCTCAACTTCCGGCTGGAATACCTGGCGTAAGGACGAATGCAGAATATCAATGCGGGGATTGCCGACGCTGAGCACATGTGCGGCTGATTCCGGCGCATGACGTCGGATCAGTCCTGCCTGGTAGTCTCCCCATGCAAAAAAGCACTCAACCTGAGACAATGCATCGCGATCGACCTTGCGCCGCAAATACTCTTGATCATCACTGAAAGCCAAGCCTTCTTCGCACCAGGCCACAACTCTCAGGCCCAGTTTGCGGCAACCGGCAAACCATTCGGCACGTGAGGGAGCAACACTTTTATCCAAAAAAAAGGCCCCCCGAGGAAGCCAGCACACACGATCCCGTAGCGCTCGCGCCCCACCAATGATGACGCGAAATCCCCTCTCAGCGGCCACGCACCCCAGGTAAAACTTGGCATGCAACTCTCGCACCTTGGTTTCAATCGGGATGATCAAATGAGGCAGACTTTTCCTCGACTGGATTGAATCCTTGCTCAACGTGCCCCCCCGCTGTTCAAGAGGAACTCCGCGAACAAGATGTCCTGCACGGTGTCGATATTGGCCAACGGCTCCTCAATGACCAGGCCTGAACAGCGCCCACCTTTGATGGTTTTCTGTTCAAGCAGGCATTGCCGCGTGATGGCGTAGGCCGCGCCGTTGCGATGATACACAGGCCTCAACTGTTGTCGCGCGATAATTGCCGCCCCCTGCGGGTCGTAGTAGTCAAGGAGTTCGCCGTCCAAGACCAGCTGTTTCAAAGGGTGGGCCTTGCTGTCGGTCGGGCTCAGGGTCCAGACAGCATCGTGTCCGCCGTCAACCAACATGCGCAAGGCCTGCCGAACATGCTCGGACGTGCGCAAAGGGCAGGTCGGCTGGAGCATCAAGAGCACATCGTAGACACAGGAGTCCTTCTCTTCCATGGTCCGCAAGGCGTGCTCCAAAACGTCCCAATCCGCTACACGATCCCCGCTCAGGTCATCGGGCCTGCGAAACGGGGCATCCAGGCCGTATCGCTCCGCCACCCGGGCAATGTCATCATGATCAGTGGAAACCACGGCTCGGTCCACTTCCGGCAACTGCCGCACCACTTCGGCTGTAAAGGCGATCAACGGCCTGCCCGCCAACATATGAATGTTTTTCAACGGGATGCCTTTGCTGCCCCCGCGCGCCGGAACCACCGCCAAAATGCGTTTTTCTCTGTACATGGTCAGCCCGGTTTCATGAACATGTTGATTTCAATTCCGCATATATATAGTCGGCCAAGCCGACGTGATCCAACGTGCCACGAAACGCGGCATCCAAAACTGGCGGAACCGCCACCGCGTCATGGCCTGTTGGCCGCTTGTCGCGCAGCCACAGCAACATATTTGCAAGCCCGAAGCGATGTCGATGTCGCACCTGAGCGATGTTGAAACCCGCACGCCGCCCAATCTCCTCAAGACTTTTTCCGGTCAGGTACCAGCGATGGGCCGCCCTGTAGAAGAATGCCCCGTATTCCTCGGGAAGCAGTTGCAGCAGCCAGTCATTACGGTTGGGCGTGCTGACCACGAGGCGGCCACCCGGCTTCAACAACTGCCTGGCCCGTCCCAGCAACGTTACAGGATCATCCACATGTTCGATCACGCTCAGACAGGTGGCCAAATCCACCTCACCGGCATGTGTCTCAAGCGCCTGCTCCAGGCCGGGATACGGACAATGGCCTTTTTTCTTTAAACCTTCATGGTAAAAGGCTGCCGGCTCTATGGCCAAAGTTTTCGAGGCAAAGCCTTTGACTGCATCGAGAAAAGAGCCTCCGCCGCACCCGATATCGGCGACAACAGCCCCTCGCACCTCCCCCGTGCCCACGACCTCCAGGGCGTTGACCTGGTCTCGGTCGTGTAACCGATGATACGCCTCAATCGACGCTTCACCGTCGACCTGTTTACGGTAGTGCTCTTGGCTGTAGTCAAAGAACGCTTCGTCAAGCCATGCGGTGTCGCAGCTCAAACAGTGCGGCACACAGAAGGATCGATCAGACGAATCTCCATAGCGCCCCATGCGTATGAAACCCTGATAAACCATATCAATGCCATCTGCTCCGCAAATCGGACATAACGCAACCATTCCAGCCTCTCTCACACCAGAAATTTACTGCTCATTTTGACACCCCAAACGTGCCCGCACGGCACTCATGGGCGTGGCATCGTCAAACTGGCAATACCGTGCTCCAGCACTAGACGCTGCATCCCGGTCCATGTCGCTGTCCCCGACCATCAAAACCGAGGAAATATCGACCTGTTCAAGGCGGGCAATGGTCAACAATTCATCCGCCTTTTCACAGGGAAAACCTCGTACCAAGCGGAAAAAACGTTCCCAGCCGCGTCGTTGCACGATGCTTTTCAGGCTTGTTTCCAGTGTGGCTGAGAGCAGATACAACGGATAGCGCTGAGAAAGCATGTTCAATTCTTCGCTTGCTCCGAGGCGCTCCAGGCAGGTGGCCGCGCCTTCCGTGGCGATCCGGTCATACGCACCTGCGAATCTATTGACTTCGGATTCGAGTTGTTCCGCGAAAAGCGCGCCCTTGTGATGATGAACCAGAATATTCCGGATGATGTCAAACCGGCTGCCATTAGGAAAATCCGCCAACACTTCGGCAACCAACTGATGGCTCACGCCTTCATGCTGGAAAATATCCCAGTAAGCCCGCCGCTTGATCTCATTGGAAAAGACCAGAGTCCCGTCGTAATCAAACACAATCACCCGAATCGACAATTTCTTCTCCTTGATTATTGCGCTGGAGTTCACAGAGTATGTCAGCCGCGAAGCGGCTTTAAAACCTTCCCCCTCCGTGCCCTCCGTGTCCTCCGTGGTAAAACAATCTTTAACCACCCGCTGCGCTGGAGATCACAGAGGACACAGAGGTACATTACGCGAAGCGTTAAAAAAACTCTTCCTCCGTGCCCTCCGTGCCCTCCGTGGTAAAAAATCATACCGCCCATTCACGTTGGCCACTTGAGCGAAGCGGACGGTTCATTTTTCAAAAGGACGCTCCAGCCGGATGACCTGTTTCCCGGCAGCCCTAACTCCACGTCCAGTTGCTGATGGGAGTCTTGCGCTGCTCGCGCGGGATCTTGGCGATCTGTTCATCCTGGTAAAACGAGTCGTTGTTGTAATGCGTCGTGGACACCTCCTCGACAATGGCGCCGTCAAGGGTGTGAAATTTATGCCACTGGCCGGGCATGACCAGAAAGGTGTCGCCATGGGACAATTTGGTCTTATGGCCCTCCATGACGATCTCCATGTCCCCGTGCAGCAACTGGAAGGTTTCTTCCTTTTTGGCATGGTAGTGATAGGGATGTTTCTGCCTGGGCAGCATCACAATGAGCTTCTTGCAGTATGCTCGATTCACGCAGTCAATGAGCACGCAGCCGAATTCCCGGAAGCGCTCCAGCCCGTAGTGATGGGACAGCTCCACCGCGCTGTCGCGGCCCAAAGGAATACGCGCCTCGTTGAGCATGCCCTTCACCTGCAACAGGATCTGGTAGATGATGTCCTCCCGCGATGAGGAGTAATCGGCAAGTGCATCACTCAGTGCTTCCAGTGCTGCATAGTCCCGGTCAGCGACCATGCCCTCCCGGAATTTGCCGCTGGTAAGTTGCTTATCCTGCAATGGCATGGCGAAAAAGACTTGGTCCTTGGTAATTGTGGAACCTTTGCCTATGGCCTCCTTGGCATATGTTCCCCGCATCAGGGATTGCAGCGACTTGAGTTCCTCCACGGGCGACGGAGCCCGCTCTTCCCCCCCGCACATGGCCTGGGCGTCCTTGCACGCGGCGATCCAGGCCCGCACCTGGTCCGGCGTTGAAGAGTAGGCATTAAGCTTATACTTCTTGGTCGCCAGGCCGACATGACGCTCAAACAGCTGTGCCCCCTTGGCATAGGCGATACGCACGGAATCAAGATTGTCCGGCTCCTCGTGGGTGGAAAAGCCCACCGGCACATTGGGGAAACGTTCCCGCAACTGCTCGATCTGATTCAGGTTCAGCTTGTCGCGCTGCGTGGGATACAGGGCCACGCAGTGCATCAAGGCGAACTGAGCCCGTTTGGATTCCAGAAAGCTGACCAACTGGTCAATATGCTTCATGCTCAGCCCGGCCGTGGACACGACCATGGGCTTGCCGGACTTCACGGCCCGCTCCAGCAGCGGGCGGTCAGTGGCGGAGCAACTGGCGATCTTGAGCACTTCGATGCCCAACTCGTCCAGCAAGTCCACGGACGGCTCGTCAAAAGGCGTGGACATGGTCACAAGCCCCCCCTCGCGGGCTGCGTCAGCCAGGCGTTTGAGATCCGCAACAGGCAGTGGGGTCTCCATGAACCTGGGGATGTGCGGCACGTCCTTGCGCTCTCGATAGTCCGGATGGATCAGACTCTCCAGGTTGCGGTACTGGAATTTCAACGCCGCACGCACGCCCATTTCCGTGACGACCTTGGCGCATCCATTGATGATGTTCAGCCCGTGCACCACATCGCCCTGATGGTTGTTGGCCAGATCAAGTACAAACAACCCCTGGTAATCAAAACGTTCCATAATGCATCTCCTTACTACTGGCTCATCCGGTTTAAGCGCACGTGGCCAGAAATATGCAAAAAGCTAATGAAAACAGCCGACAGGCGTGAAGCCTTTTTGCTTCCGCATCTTTCCAGCGGAAGATTCCTCCGTGGTAAAAACAATCTTCACCACCCGCTGCGCTAGAGGGCACAGAGGACACAGAGTATCTTTGCCGCGAAGCGGCTATAAAAAAACTCTTCCTCCGTGCCCTTCGTGCCCTCCGTGGTAAAACATTCTTCACCACCCGCTGCGCTGGAGGACACAGAGGGCACGGAGAATTATAAAACGAGACGCCTGATGCCGTCTCGTAATTTCAACACGTTGAAATTGATGAGCAAACCCACCCGGTACTGGGCGAGTCTCATGTATGTCAGCAACTGCGCCTCATGAATCGGTGCAAGCTCCTTGATCGCCTTCAATTCGACAATGACCTTGTCCTCGACCATGAGATCAATGCGAAAGTCATCGTCCAAATCCAATTCTTTATACCGCAGATTCAATGGCACTTGCCTGTAGACATTTAGCCTTCGAAGACTCAATTCGTGCGCCAAGCTTTTCTCATAAATGCTTTCCACAAGCCCCGGCCCCCAGTAGCTATGCACCTCCATGGCCGCGCCAATGATCTTTTCGGTCAATGTCTTTTCAATCATGTTTCAAACACCCGCTGCGCTGGAGGGCACAGAGGACACACAGGACACAGAGGTATACTACGCGAAGCGTTAAAACCCCTCTTCCTCCGTGCCCTCCGTGTCCTCCGTGGTAAAAAAAAAATCTTTAACCACCCGCTTCGCTGGAGGGCACAGAGGACACAGAGTATCTTTGCCGCGAAGCGGCTAAAAACCTCTACCTCCGTGTTTTCCGTGTCCTCCGTGGTAAAAAAAATCCTTAACCACCCGCTGCGCTGGAGGGCACAGAGGACACACAGGACACAGAGGTATACTACGCGAAGCGTTAAAACCCCTCTTCCTCCGTGCCCTTCGTGTCCTCCGTGCTAAAAAAACTCACCACCCGCTACGCTAGAGTTCACAGAGGTCACAGAGGAATAAAAACGCAAAGCGTTAAACACCCTTCTCCGTGTTCTCCGTGTCCTCCGTGGTAAAAAAAGTCCTTAACCACCCGCTCCGCTAGAAGATGGTCCTACGACAAAAAGCCAATCTTTTTCGTTTCTTCAGGCTGTGATTGCTGAACCAAATCTGACAATGCCTGAATGATCTTTTTAAGCACGTCGTCATGATCAGATACTTTGCCATCCAGCTCATTGAGCTTATTCACTATTTGTCCATAGGTATAGGTAAAAGTGCGCAGGGATACAAAGGCGCGCATGATGGCCACGGTAACCTGTGTAGCAACCGGACTCTTCAGGATGGTCGCCAGCATATACACACCATGCTCGGTAAAAGCTTTCGGTGGATACTTGCTGTGACGTCCCCGGCCTTTTTTTAAGGTCGAAAAATTCGACCTTAAAGAGTCCTGCTCTTCAGGGCTTAGCTCAAAATAAAAATCCTCAGGAAATTTCTCAGGATTATTCCTGACGGCTTCATTGATGCGCTTGGTTTCCACACCGTAAATTTCGGCAATGTCAGTATCCAGCATGACTTTATGGCCACGAATGAAGTATATCTTGGTCTGGATGATTTCAGTCAACTGAGATTCAGGCATATCTTGCCTCAACGATTGGTGGGTTTGTCCCATGCCTGTTCCGATGCAAATATTCTTACCACCCGCTACGCTCGAGGTCACAGAGATCACAGAGCGAATAAGCCGCAAAGCGGCCTATTCCCCCCCCTCTTCCTCCGTGCCCTCCGTGTCCTCCGTGGTAAAAAAAATCTTACCGCCCGTTCCCGTTGGTCACTCAAGACGCCAAGGTCGCAAAGGAAAACAACTCTTCTTGGCGTACCCTGCGTCTTAAGCGAAGCGAGCGGTTCAATTTTCATAAATACGCTCCAGCCGGATAAGCCTTAATACTCCACCTGAACGGTCTTTTTCAATTCATGCGAACGATACGCCGCCGCGATAACCTGCATGGTCTCATAGCCAGCTTCCAGGGACAAGGACGCCCCGCTGCTTTTGCCTTGCAAAACAGCCTCGACCTCATCAATTTCGCCGGTAAAGTCGTCAGGACGCTTTCGAGGAATCAGAATCTCCCGCGGTTCCTGCCCGTCAACGCCCCACACCACGGCATCATTGCCCCCCCGGTAGTTCGCATACCATTCCAAAAAGCCCTTTTCTCCCTGGACGCGCAGGGTTTTCACCGCCGGGCTGGTGATCACATCCTGGGCAATGCTGCCCACCAAACCGGATTCCAGAGTCACGTTGATCAGACAGTTGCGGTCAAAATCCGCTTCCCCCTGCCGGACCCTGTCCATGGTGCAGGAAAGCTCGGCAATCCGACCGACGCCAAGTATCCTGGCAAAATGCTGAAACAGATTGATGCCGTGGGAATGCTCCCCGCAGGCCCCGCCGCCGAGAGCAGAAAAGCCCAGGTACGTATCCGCTGGGCCGCTCAGCCATGGATGGGCAGCAAATATCCCGCCCCAGTGCTCCAACCAACGAACTGAGATCGACAAAGGGTTTCCGATGTCCCCGTTGCGCAATACGTTCTCCGCTTCGCGCGTGTTTCGTGTATGGACATGATTATACCCTGTCAAGACGACTGTTTCGGCCTTTCTCGTAGCTGCAGCGAGTTCCGCGTATCCCTTCAAGTCCGGCGTGCACAGCGGTTTTTCAATCAAGAGCACCTTGGGGGTTCTTTTCTGGAGGGCCTCCAGGGCTATAGTCATGTGCGTGTCCGGAGGGGTGCCGATGATAACCACGTCCGGCAAAACCTCGTCAACACCCGCAGAGGAGACCAGCGCTATCCCTTCATCCCATCGGCCATATCTGACAGGGTAAATCTCCTCTTTTGTCCGCCGTAATGCCTCGGGATCAATATCCACGATGGTCACTCGCCAGCCTTTGCAGCGGCAGGCATAAGCCAAATGGTTGCCTATGGAGCCGGCGCCGTAAATCAACACGCTATACATGGAATTATCTCCTTATTTTCCCATCGTTAGACAAAAACATCTCTTCTTTGCGTAACCTGCGTCTTGAGCGAAGCGGGCGGTTCAGCACTTCGCCACCCTCTCCCCCGTGGTAAAACAATCTTCACCACCCGCTGCGCTGGAGATCACAGAGGACACAGAGATATTCTACGCGAAGCGTTAAAAAACCTCTCCCTCCGTGCCCTCCGTGGTAAAATAATCTTCACCACCCGCTGCGCTGGAGATCACAGAGGACACAGAGATATTCTACGCGAAGCGTTAAAAAACCTCTCCCTCCGTGCCCTCCGTGGTAAAACAATCTTCACCACCCGCTGCGCTGGAGGTCACAGGGGACACAGAGGTATATTACGCGAAGCGTTAAGACCCCTCTTCCTCCGTGCCCTCCGTGGTAAAACAATCTTCACCACCCGCTGCGCTGGAGGTCACAGGGGACACAGAGGTATATTACGCGAAGCGTTAAGACCCCTCTTCCTCCGTGCCCTCCGTGTCCTCCGTGGTAAAACAATCTTTAACCACCCGCTGCGCTGGAGATCACAGAGGACACAGAGATATTCTACGCGAAGCGTTAAAAACCCTCTCCCTCCGTGCCCTCCGTGTCCTCCGTGGTAAAACAATCTTTAACCACCCGCTCCCGGTGGTTACTCAAGGTAGGATGAAAAGCAGGCGGTTCAATTTTCAATCCTGATTCACCTTGATACGTCACGGAGCAAAAATGCCATCCCTGGTGATCATGAATTCCTTGGGCCTGTCCCCGTACCCGAAATTAATGCTCTTCATGGTCTGCTTGATCTTATGGAAGTGCAGATACATCATCTCCTGTCCATCTGAGTCATACGTTTTCCCTTCTTTCCACCACCAACAGCGATCAGTGCCTTGCCCCATGGTACGCTGATGCGCTCCGATTGGGGCCAACACCTTGTCCCAATACACCCGCGGTCGCACGGGTTGTTTACCCATTATCGCCTGCTTCATACGAACGATCCAATTTGGATTGTTGTGCACGTGCAGGTAGTCGGTGATATGGTCTTCATCAACGCCTGAGTAATTTGAAAAATCAGAATAATATTGTGAAACAGTTGGTATCCATTTATAGGTAGAATTAATCACGGGAGTATTTCGAAAAAGACAAAAATGTCCAGATATGCGACCAACACGCGATGTAATAATATCATAGCTATTCAGCAACTCTTGATAAATAAATCTTTCAATCCTCCCCCAAACAATATCTAAATCGCAATGCCCCCAGAAAGAAAATGGAAGAATATCGTCCTCAAAAATTACACCGTAGGCAGATTTAAAGTCAGCAATTTTATATGTAAAATCATGATGTACTCGAACGTTCATATTCAATTTATTTGATACAAGAGCATTAAACTTCTCCAAATCCATCGGAATAAAGTGAACATTCCGTGGACAGCAAGCTGGTCTATCTATATCAGTGTATATAAACCACTGGATGTCAGAACAATACCCACATGATAAAAGAAAAGCAGGCATCCAAAAAGGAGCTTTCCCAATATAAACAATGATAAGCACAATTTTCGAGTTTTTCTTATCAAAAGTGATATTTGAAAAATTACTCATAATAATGACACCCTAAATTAAAATCAATACAATAAACATTTCAAATTGAGCGACCAATTATCTTGCTAATAAATACATTAGTATAATATCTGACGCTAAATATATACCCAAAATGATTATTGCGAAATCTTTTAACTTCTCTCTTGAAATATTTCGTTTTCTTATACTTGGCAGTTAATCCGTCAAAGTAAAAAAATGATACAATAAACGGCATATGTTGCAACTTAGCGTTATAATTGAAAAATGCACGCACAAAAAAATCACGGTCGGCAATTAGCGAATAGCTTGTGTCATAATTACCACAACTCAAAAATAAATTAGTGCGGATAAAGCACGCCTGATGAGGAAGTGTACTTCGATACCAAAAATCTTTAGCATTCATAATTGGCTGAGCGTACTTAAAAATTTTAACACTACTCCTTCTTACTTCAACAATTCCGCCATAATTAATGTCAGCCTTCTCTTCAAAATCAAAAAAATTCTTGAGAGCATGTTCATCATACAACTTGTCCCCGCCGTTCATGAACAGACAATACTCTCCGCGTGCCAGATCTATCCCCTTGTTCATGGCATGGTAGACACCTCCATCCTTTTCGGAGAGGAATACCTGCATCCTATCTCGATATTTTTCCAAAACCTCCAGCGTGCCGTCCGTCGATCCGCCGTCAATGACGATCCATTCAAAGTCCTGACATGTTTGATTGACGATTGATTGCGCCGTCTGCTCAATGCGGTCGCTTTCATTGAGGCAGACGGTGATGATGGAGAGAAGTAAAAAATCGGTGTTCAAGTTTTGTTCCTCTCCACGCCTACAATATTTTTTTCACTAATCCCAAAAACTCATCTACCTGTACATTGCGATTTCTATAAACCTTGATATATTCCCAAGCATCGTGAGCAATACGCTGTCTAGCCTCACAATTATCGTATAGGAATTTAATCTTAGTTACAAAATCATCCAAATTGAAATTAGTTGCGATAAGACCAGTAATCTCATCCTGGATCAGCTCTTTGACACCCAAAATATCCCATCCAACAACAACTGTTCCTGATGCCATACTTTCTAGAACAACATTGGGGCAATTGTCCTCCATCGATGGAAAGATTAAAATGTCCGCAGAGTTCATTATCAATGATACCCAAAGGCTATAATATTGTCTCCCAAAGTTAGTAATCGGAAATTTTTTTGGAATGTTAGGAATACTTTCACTACCCATGCAGATGAAATGTAAATTATCAATACCCTTCAGCTTTCTTGCAATACCCTCCAGAAAATGCGAACCTTTTCGAGCTGTTTTCCCAGATGAGTCATTAATAAACAAAATAATAAAGCTATTAATAGGTAATCCAAGCGATTTCCTAACTATAGCTTTGTCTCTAGGAAAAAATATATTAATATCAACACCGTTTCTAACAAGGTGCACAGGGAACAACGAAGCAACTGGATGGTTACGAACTAGATCAGCAACCCATTGGCTTTGAGCCAGCCATAAAAATCGATTAGGTATAATTTCTTGCAATGCCGCTGCAATATATTTCCAAGAAATCCTTGAAATGTCGAATTCATTGTTGCTACCCAGCGCAGGACATGCACCACATTGACTACAAAAACGAATACAACCATTGCTATAGTGACACCCGCCAGTTAGAGGATTCATATCGCAAAGACGCCAAATGACTGGCGCAATACCTGATAGTCTTTGAATTATTCGCACATCGAAAAAACGAGCTACCCAATGCAAGCAGTAAATATCCGCTTTTGGTATCTGACGTAAAACATCTCTTGTATCCAAAACATGATGATGAAAACTCATTATTTCGAATTTTTTTTTGTTTGATTCAAAATCGTTACTTATTATTTCATTATTATATTTCTTTATATAGTAATTACGCCGAATGTTTGCCACAATGCTATTTGATTGATTAAAAGATATTACCGTTTTATCCGAAGACGTCTTCTTTTTTGTAAAAAAAATTGAATCAATTCCATGCCTGCATAATTGATGATGCAGTTGATATGCACTCCGCCCAGCACCAAACGGGCCATCGCTATATGAAATATGACAAATTCGCATGAATCACCCAAAAAAAGAATGTATGTGCGGAAGACAGATGAGCGAAAGTATTAATTCAGTTTTCACATCAAAAACCTTTTTTGCCACAGCCGAAACATGAATGCTGTCCAGACGGTTTCGGTCAATTTTGTCTGACCTTCGAGGAGTGGATCAAAAAAAACTTCCCTGAAATCCGAACGGATATATCCATCAGTTTTTAGTTCATGTTCATCAAACAATTCCTCGGCTAGCCGTTTTAGTGGTCCTTGTAACCATCTAGCTGCTGGAATGACAAAGCCACGCTTTCGGATCTTGGTGAAACCTGCCGGCAACCAAGGCTCAACAGCGGCCTTGAAAAGCGCTTTGGGTGTATGCGGAGTTAGGCGGATGTCGGATGGAATGCCAAGGACATAACCCACAAAATCCTTGTCCAAGAATGGCGTCCGGGCTTCGACTGAATGCGCCATGGAAAAGCGATCCGTCATCTGCAAAAATTCATCCGGTAATTGATTATTGAAGTCCACCGCAGCACATCGGTCCCTCAAGTCCAAATGAGAATACTCATCCGCGGTTCGTTCCAACACCTCTCTTCCTGCTGAAAGTGGGCCAGGCTGCTGTACAGCGACACGTTCATTATAGCCCTTCCCGTGTGCCGTAGGATAGGTTATTCCAAAAGGATGGCTCCAGAAAACCGGCGCATCCGTCAATTCATGAATGGTGCGAAGGCCCGTCACGCCATGATGTGCA
Organism: Desulfonatronum thiodismutans; assembly: GCF_000717475.1. Lineage (NCBI taxonomy): Bacteria > Pseudomonadati > Thermodesulfobacteriota > Desulfovibrionia > Desulfovibrionales > Desulfonatronaceae > Desulfonatronum > Desulfonatronum thiodismutans. Next base: position 26,474 of record NZ_JPIK01000010.1, on the reverse strand, counting down.
TGCAACAATTTCTTCGCTGCCAACAATCCATACGAAGCAAGGCTTAGAACGGAATGAATCCCCAACCCCATTTCGCGGAGTTTCATTGCCAATGCGAAATGCGGCCTTGTCTCCAGAGCGCAAAACTTGTTGTAATTGGAAAACAATTCATCCCCGCCGACTCCTGTCATAGCAACTTTGACATCTCGCCCCATCTCGCGAAAGACATACCAGGACGGCAAACCGCCCCCGTATGGCTCATCAAGGTGCCAGACCATGTCCTCCAACGAATCAATAAGGTCATCAACCTCCAGAATAATCTCATGATGATCAGTTGCATACAATTCAGCAACCTGGCGGGCCTCAACAGTCTCATTTATGGTTTGATCGTCTTGATGGCTAAACCCCAGGGAGTATGTCCTCACCTTATGCCCGCTCAGGGAAAGTGCGGCCACCACGGCAGCGGAGTCAACCCCTCCCGAGAGACTGCACGCCACTGGGACATCGGAAAGATGCCATCGGTTGACGGCCACCCTGAAACGCTCGCGCATGATCTCGGGTTGGACAATTGAATCTTCGGGATTGGAAGTGCTGAACGGCAGTTGATAGTAGGCCTTGATATCCAAGTCAGCGGTTGCGAGGGAATACGAAAAAAGGTGTCCAGGGCGTAGTTTTCTCACGCATGCGAATATCGACCGCTCTTGTGGTACATACTGCAAGCCTAAATACTCCTGAACGGCACGCGCATCCAGGTCCCTGGAAAATGTTGGTAAAACCATCAGGGATTTGAGTTCTGATGCCCAAGCAATGCCTTGGCCATGTTGATGCAGGTATAAAGGCTTGATGCCAAAAGGATCCCGCGCCCCCACAATACATTGTCTCCGCTTGTCATAAATGACAAACGCAAACATTCCGTTCAATTTCTCTACCGATGCAAGCCCCTCAGTTTCATACAGGCGAAGAATCACTTCCGTGTCAGAGTGGTCGGTTGCAAACCGGACACCCGAAAACTCCAAATCTTTACGTAATTCAGGAGCATTGAATATCTCACCATTGAAAACGATACTACATGAATGATCTCCGGACATCATGGGTTGGCGTCCCCCTTGGATGTCCACGATGCTCAAACGACGCATCGCCAATCCGACACGAGCTTCCGCATCCCAATACTCACCGGCATCATCAGGTCCACGATGGCGCTGAACCTGGTTCATCCGCTGAAGAAATGACCCTTCATCCAGTCCCGTATATCCGACGATCCCACACATTTTACGATACAACCATATAAAAATATTAAAATTATTGAAAAATGGCAAAACTTAATTACTAATCACAATTTTACTTGAATTTGCAACAATGCCATTACTTCCATAAAACACATCAACAGCGCAACTTCCTTCCAAAGAAACCATTTCTTTAACCTCCTCCAACGTTTTCGGAGTATCAAATCTAGCTCCTAAAGCGTCAAAAGTATCCATTATAGCCCATTCCAAGCGTTGTTTTTTACTCAGGCCAATGTCGAGATAATTCCAGCATGGGATAGGGATCAACGCTGACAACCTTTCACCGATTTTTGGGATTTTTTTAATTACTGTATCTATTGGCAGATACAAAGGAATATAAAAATGAATAATTTTCAATAATTTTCCTGGGTTCATTTTTGCAGTAACTGGGCGCCAAAAATATTTTGGTGTTGACCATGGAGTAGGTCTATCCATTTTTCTATAGTAGTCTATTGAGATTTTACCACCATTTTTTAGTTTTGAAAAAATTGCTTTGTATGCAGCTTCTGGATATGGTGTGTGTTGCAGAACACCATAACAAAACACATAATCAAAGTAGCTGTCCGGAAAAGGGATGTCGTAAACATCGCCTTGAAATAAAAAAAGATCCCCCTTACCCTGATTGTTGTCATAGCACGCGTCAACTGCATCACTATAGTCAAAACTAACAACACTTGCGCCTGATTGCAATAAAATCTCAGTAAACCTGCCAGCTCCCGCCCCAACTTCTAGTACAGTCTTTCCTGCAAGCCCTGTTTGGTCCCACTTTGTATTCTTCCAAAAACGATTTGCGGTTAAAGACAATCCAGAAAAACTGTCTAACTGGGTTGATTTATACTTATTCCATTGTAATCCAAAGTTGCTTGCATAATTACTTCCGGAAACAAACCTTGGAATCCCATTTTTTATTAAAAACTTACTTTTTTTTTGACATTTTGAAATTAATTCCCCAGTAAGTATATCATTTGATTTCTCTTGAAAGATAAGTAAATTAAAGCTCTCTGAGAAATACTTTTCATAGTGAATTTTCAACATAAAAAAATTATCCGTTTGAATTTGTGAACGTATTATAATTACTAAACATTTTTATATATTTATTTAGTATTTCAACATTGAAAAATACATGCCTTGTCCCATCAAGATAGATTATTTTTTCATGACAAATAGACTCAGTGATCTTGCTTATAATAGAATCAAATAATTTATACATTTTAATTATGTTACCTGTGCCTGATATGCCCATTGGCTTAAATGTATAATCATAATTAGAAAGACGCCTATCCATTGCAATATTCACAGGTGTATTAACAACAACGACAATATCATGTTTAGGGCATAAATTCATGTAATTACGAAAAACTACATTATCATAATTAAAACTAAAATATGTTAAAGCCCGGTGAAGAAAGCCTTCGTCATTGAGATAAATGAACTTAGAATTGACTTCTTTTTTGTATTTTGACCAACCAGCACCTTCATCTTTCAGCCATCTAATCATTTGTGTTTTAAGATCTACAGAATATGGCAACTTTAATATCAAATCATTACATATTTCTACGTAGCGAGGATGGTTACGTAAAAAAAAGTTGAAGTAAGCGTCTTTTTGATTCTCAACAAACTTGTATCGTCCACCATATCTTAGGATATTGAATATAATCAGAAATTTAGAATAAACTATATGCCAAGGATTGTTGCATTCCTGAGCATGTAGTAATTCCCTTGCAGAAGAAACACGGAATCCTCTTTTTCTGAGCTCAGTTTTAAATGCATCCGAAATGGTGCTCTTACCTGAACCAGGAAGACCTAAAAATTCGATAGACCTTGCCATAAAAATTAATGCCAATCATTGTAGCGAAATACAATATATGAATTTCATTTTTCATATTTAAAATTAACAAAATCTTCACGATACAATTGGAATACTCTTTCACGAAGTCTATCTGAATAATATAAAACCTCTTTTTGATTTGCATTCGTGATTTTATCAGGGTTATTTTTTTGTATGTCTAGTTCATATGGATGTGGATTACTAAGTGAGTATTGAAAGTGCATATTTATTCCATTCTGCTTAAAAATAGTAGATAAATGGAATTCTAGATTTTCTAATTTTCCTATATACGAAAATGAAGATAATGGAAAAAATAGCAATTTTGATTGCGGCCACCAATGTCTATTGTGTAGAGCCCCCCCCTTCAAGGAAGCTAACAAAATCAGCAAATCCATTACTTGAGTTTTCACCAAAACCAGGTAGCATATATCGCTCCAACAAGTGTCTTCCAGAAGCAATTTTTGAAAGAAAACATGAAAGCAAACGGCTGTAAGGGTTACGTACTATAGTAAATTTATACATCATACTTAATAATTTTAATGAATGCAAATCAGCAGGTGAACATTTAACTAAATTTCGATTAATATGCATCTGTGTATCGTCTAAAATCTTAGAAATAGTTGTATTTCCAGATTTTGCAATTTTATTATATACAATGTTTAAATCTGGATATACAGAAACCTCTATATAGTTGTGCATAATATACTTTCTGTAAAAAAAATTATGATATGAATTACAAAAATTTTTAAAAAAAAAATAATCATAAAATTTAGACCAATAATTACTGATTTATCACACTTGAGGCGATGATCGATTAAACTTTAAAAACAAAATTTTCACGTTAATTATTTTTTTCAAAAGCATTCGCTAAAGTATTTTTTTCAAAAAAAAACGAATTTACGAAATCGATAGAATTCATCATCATTAAAACTCGATAACACTATCTGAACTTGATAAAAACTTATCCAGTTTGTTATAATAACTATCTTCAATAAAAGGTGTTTTTTTGATACTATTACTGAGTTTAGAAAAGAAAGTATCCCAGTGATGTTCAACATCGACCTTCGTCTGTCCAGGCATGAGCTTAATATCAGGAAGCACCTGACTCTTGGGGCGCTGGTTGAAGTGATACCAGTAAAGAACTTGGCGGGCTTTGGTCATCTGGTCATCAGCAAGTCGCTTCAAGCTATTTATATTAGAGAGGGTGTGAAAATATTCCTCGCGTGTTTTAGGGTCATGTGTAAAACCATATCCACTAAAAGGCGCATCTCCGGCAAGCACTGCCGGCACCCCCATGCATGCCGCCTCAATGGCAATGGTCCCTTGAACCGTGACCACCGCATCAGCCGTATCAAACACGGATGCTGTAGTCATGTCCTCTGGGCAAAGCACTACATTCTTGGTTAAAAATTTACGCAGAACAGATTTGGCAATCCCATCTTCACCGTACATATATGATGAAGGGTGTGGCTTTACAATCCACAAAATATTATCGATAGTTGATATATGTTCTAACGTTTTTACGTACCACTGGTAGTAATCCCTAAACAGAATCAAACCTAATCCATGTGGAGCATCAGAGAATGCATGAGGCATGACAAATACGACGGGGAGGTTAAGTGACACAGGCCTGCCTAATTTAATCAGCAATTCATCTCTGGAGTATCCTTTTTTATCTTTATATGCGTTTATTACGTCATGCTGCAAAATAGAACCTGAGAAACGATCCTCCAAGTATTTATCGATTTGCTGCTTCCAATCAGGATTAATTTCAATTAGTTTCAAAAAATCCGGTTCAACATGATAGCAGCTTTTCAATGCATCTGACTCTTTTGTCAGCCTTCTAGCAAACGTTCCAGTGGAAATAATCACAGGGACACCATTTTTTAGAGCAACCCGGGTTAAAACCCCTCCGGGAGATGCATAGACAGTTGTGGTGACAACAACAGTCTTGACTCTGTTATTCGCAAAAAAATACTGCAACATGCAAACGCGCACAGAGGTTTTGAATAAAATCTTAAACAATTTGTCCATTCGTTTCCAGGGATTGATGTATGTATGACCGTAGCGAACATAGCTGTCATAAACAAGATCACCAATCTTCACACCCTTAATTTTTGCCGAAGAAATAAACCAGTTAAAATCGAAAAATTTGAATATAAAGCACAACAACAGCCTGATAACCTCAATGCAGGCCTGCATAATTTGATATTTTTTGGCAAAGAATCCGTTGGTACTTATATCCTGAAAAGAACGAATGCCAAAAGATTTGAAAATCGCCTGCATCCTCTCACCAGTACCCAGAACGGTCGGGTAATAGCCGTACCTTTGGTTTAAAATGTTGGCAATTATACCTGTAGTAACAAGCTGTATAGGTAGATCTCTTCCCTCTATCAACGCCACGTTATCAGAATCACGAATTGTCCAAAGAGGCTCGTTTTCTTCAATAAACTTTTGAATTTGCTTATCCATATTAGTTTTCATCCAATTTACGGACCTTGCGTAGCAGTGAATTTATCGGCCTGAGTTTCTTCAAGTTTTCCCAGTAAGGTTTTAGCGGACCAGAGTTTGCGATCCGTGCGGCTATGCTAATCATCTTTTGCAAATACAGTATTGGCCGATTCGGCCTGAATCTGGGTATTATCTTGCCTTTAACTTGGGAACGGGCCACCATGGCGTCTACAATATCCATTATTCGATAAACACTTTGCCCAAGAAAGGCATAGTGCTTATCCCGTATTTGCCGCATATGAGCAGCAGCCTTAGGGCTTTGGATAGTTTTAACTACCGTATTACCCAATTCATCTCGGGAACAAACCTCAAAAACAACTTCTGAAGGCTCAATAGGCCTGGACTTTTCATTATTATTTACCCGCATCACCCAGTTAGAGACACTGATCGAAGGTATATTCAACAAAAGAGCTTCATACGCCACGCTGGACTCATCAGTTATCAGCACATCGCTCAGTCCCAAACAATACATGATGCTCAGTTTCGGGTCGAGCACCCGGATGTGTTTCCCCATACGCGCATGTCGGGCATTAGCCTGCACAATATTCTCCCAGATGTCCGGGAAGCTTCCTCGTTCATACTCTGTGACCCAATGCTTAACAAGAATATTAATATTTTTATCAACCAAAGCTTGAATCACGTCATTCTGTTTACCGTCCGTTTCAAACGACGGAGCGTAAAGCACGGTCTTTTCAAACGGTAATTCTAAATAATCACGAAGTTCACGTATTTTTATCTGAAAATCAAACGCAGGATTAAAAATCAAATCCGCTTTAGGCCAGCCAACTTCAAAAACACCCCGACGGGGATGAGCATTGGGGTCCCATGAACTGGTCTGCCACCGCTCAACCCATGAAGGGCCGGGCAATAAGCCAACATCAAAAACATCCCAAGGCTCATTTTTCCATATGTTAGGCCATTTCGTGCGCCCCTGATCCATGCCATGCAACATGATCAAGGACAACTTTGAATGCTTCGGGTAGTTCCTGTGGGAACAGTAAAACCCTATATTTGACGGCTTTTGAAGTTGATCGGTAAATTCAAATGAATATCCGCGGCGTTTAGCCTCGGTTGCAATTGTCTCCCAACACTGAAGCTCAGTTTTATCCTGATAGTAAAATGTAATCTTTTTTTGTATCACTTCTTATCTCGCCACAGAAATCATTACACCAAACCTGAAACAATTCTGTGCATAATTTGGAACGCAACCATCAAAAACTTCACATGACAAGCCCTTGCCCCTCGCCTGTTCGATGAACCAACTTCTGGAATAATAGGTATGCTCCAGCCCTGCGTACTTCTTCTCATACTCCTGCTGAGACAAGGCATCTCTTCGAATAGCCTCCGCGCTGTCCTTGTGCGCCAAGTCCGGAATTTCCATGACAGCAACAGCAATTCGTGCTTTTCGGATCATTTTTTCCAACACTTTTGCCCCAATAGCCATATCAAAATAATGAAAAACGCCATTGGAGATCACAAAGTCATATTGCGGACACACTTCCAGGGAATCAGCAGTACGTTCCTCAAAATGGCCGTCAGGCAATGCGGAACATGCAGCCTGGATCAAACCGGAGGCATAATCAAGACCACCGATTGAAAGCTTCAATCGCTCCCGTAGTGCAAAAAGGAAAGCTCCTGCCCCACAACCGACCTCGTAGATGCTATGCCCATCTCGCAATCCCAGCTTTGATGCCATTGCAAACGCATATAAGCGCCAATCTTCTACTGCAATCTTCCCGGCGCCGGAGTCAAATCCGTCCAAATTGATTAAGTCTGCCAGATTTAGTTTTCCATGAGCCGTTCGTTTATTCCAGATTTCTCTCCAGCTCTGCGTCATTTTTTCTCCCTCGCCTGAAGAATTTGTGACACGGACTCGAGCACCCGACACCGCATGAGGTTGCTGCTGATTCCTTGAGTGCGGGGCAAGACAACGAGCCTGTCGGGATTGATGCGATTGGTATTGTCGTCCCCGTGCACCAGGAGATCAATGGTGTGCTGGTCCAGAAAGGCTTCGTCAATGAGCCATCTGGTCGGGACAACTTCATCGACGTAGCGGATCGCTTCCAGAACCTCTCTGCGCTCCTCGTATCGCAATTCAGGCAGATACCCTTTGTGAGCCTTTACGTCCTCGTCAATGGTCAGGGCCACAACCACAGTACCCATGGCCTTTGCCGCCTTCAGAATCCGAATATGACCATGGTGCAGCAGTGTCGCCGACATATCCACCATGATTCTCTTTGGTTTTTCGTTTGTCATGACGACATGTCCCTTGTGTTGAGCGTATCGCATTGAAGTGCGCCAAGAATGTCGCCTCGAGCGCCTCCACCCAAATGCACCTCGCCCAGATGACAGACAACACTGCCCCCCAGGTTGTTGCGGGGTTGATACAGGATCGCCCTCGGGTCGGTAGATGTAATGTGACAGCGGACATGGGTGCAGAGAAACGGCTGATGCTCCGCGGGTTGGCTCAGCCAGTCGCGCACTTCCCGCAAAAAACGCTCCTTGTTGATGACCACGCTCTCCCGAAAAAAGTCATGCCGGGGCAGAACGTCTGCCAAGGATAGGATGGCGTGGTACGGGCCGGTCATCTTTTTATCCAGGTGCGTGCCCAGGTTGAGATAAAATGAATCAGGCTCATGGTCCGGCAGTTCATTGAAGGCAATGAAGCATGCCCCTGTCAGCCCGAACAGTCCCTTGCAGGAGCTGTAGGCAATGACGTCCGCTTGGTGATGGCCTGACTCAAGGCCGATGGACGCCGTGGCGTCCAGCATCAGCCTTGCGCCGGTCCGCTCAGCCAGGGTGGCCAATGCGTCAATGGGAATTTTAAGGCCGCAGCTGGTTTCCGTAGGGCAGGCCCAGACCCAGTCGTACTGGCCCTGAACACCGTCCATGTCCTGCCAGGAGACAGGCGTTACCGTCTTGACGGTGCCTGTCCGTCTGCGCGCTGACTCCGCCAGCCAGTGCAGCCGGTCTGAATAATAACCCGTAGCCACGATCAGGACGTCGCCGGTCAGGTAATTCATTGCGGACATTTCCAAGGCTAGGCTCGCGGAGCCCTGCATCCTGACAATCTGCTTGTGCCCGCTCATTGCCATGAGCGTGTTTAAGACATCCGCCTCAACTGCAAGATACTCCTGGTCCCCACGTCCAAAGCACGGCTGCAGCCCGGTCAGGTTTTCCGGCAACAGGCTGGCCGGACCGGCGGTGAAAAGCAGCTTGGCGCTGTTGCGCTGATCAACCAAAGACTGGATGGTTTGTTTGGTACTCATTTCTTTGCGGCCCCCAGGAACTCCATGAAATCATCCCGGTTTTGGACAGGCGTCCGATCCGGGCGGCCCAGGTCTGGCCGGTTGCCTCGTCGACAACGAATTTCCAACAGGCAGCTGTTCGGGAATTCGAGCATTCCCCGGAGGGCCTCGGTGGTGTCTTCAATACTCGCTGTTTCCTGGACCAGAGCATACCCGCATTGCTTAGCGATCCGGGCCAGGCTTATCTCGGCGGCCCTGGTGGGCTGCCCGCCCACAGAGTCGTGCGCACCGTTATTGAGCACGATATGCAGCATGTTGGGGCGCTGCGAGGTGATGGCAAGCGAGCCCATGTGCATCAGGACAGCCCCGTCCCCGTCGATGCAAACGACCTTAAGCTCTGGCCTGCAAAGGGCTATCCCCGCCGCTATCGAGGAAGCGTGCCCCATTCCGCCCACAGTCAAAAAGTCGCGGTGATGGCCTGCCTGTGAAAATTTCCTGTGCTCGAAAACTTCACGAGAAGCCATCCCGGTGGTGGACACAACGGGCACGTCATTCGGCAGGGCTTTCAAAACGGCATGAATGGCCTCTTCACGGCTTGGAAGATGGCCTTCTTCTCTGGCACCCTTGAACTGGTAGGGAGCAAAAGCCCCCTTGCGGACAACCATTGCCGTCGGCCCTGAACGTGCAACAGCGTGTGCTTTCAGTTCCTGAAGGCAGACCAAAACGTCCGTGTCGGCACCCACGACGCGGTAAGGAATGCCCAGGACATCCAAAAGGTCAGGGGTTATTCTCCCCTGCTTGACATGTTGAGGCTCGTCCTTTTTCTGTGCACCGTTTGCAAGCATTTCACCGCGCCAGCCGATCAACAAAACCATGGGGATGGCGTAGACGTCAGGATCGGTCAGAGACGCCAGCGGATTAACCGTGTTCCCCAGTCCGGAATTCTGCATATATACAAGCCCGGGGCGGCCTGTTGCCAGGAAATGCCCGATGGCCAGCCCTACGGCAGCACCTTCATTGGCCGCAACAACATGCCGATCAGGGGCAAGGCAATCCGACATGCAGGCGCAGACATGTTTCAGGAGGGAATCCGGCACGCCTGCGACGAATTCAATGCCAACAGATTTCAAAGCAGATAAAAAATCTTGCGGGTTGATCATCACTTTGTTCCAGGAATGAGTTCAAGGACATCCTTGATGCTCATCAGTTCCGAATCAACTTCCAGAGACCGGCCATGTCGCAATATCTGTTGCGCCGTTTTCTGCATGGCCGGATATGCGGCCCGCATCAGATGGTTGGCATAAATCACGATATTAAAGCCATGCTCCTCCAGTTCCTCTTCCGTCACCACGTTGTAGCTCGTGGGCACGGAAACCAGAGGTAGATTGGGAAAACTATTACGAAACTGTTTGGCAAATTCAAAGATCTCGTCCGGTGCTTTCTTCCGGCTGTGAATCATGATCCCATCAACCCCGGCCGCTGCATAGGCTACAGCGCGTCTGAGGGCGTCGTTCACGCCTTTGTCAAAGATCAGACTCTCGATCCGGGCGATGATCATGAAGTCCTCGCCGACCCGCGCTGCCCGGCCAGCCCGGATTTTTTCGCAAAAGGGCTCGATTTCCTCTTGGGTCTGGCAAACGTCCGTACCAAAGAGGGAATTCTTCTTCAGCCCGCATTTGTCTTCGATAATGGATACGGAAATGCCCAGCCGTTCCATGCTGCGGACATGCAGCTCGAAATGCTCGGTCTTGCCGCCGGTATCCGCGTCCATGATCAAGGGCTTGGTGGTCACATCGAAGATGTCGCTGATGTTGGCCAGCCTGCTGTTGATGTCCAGGGCCTCGATATCCGGCTTGCCCCGGGCCGTGGAGTCGGTCAGCGAGCTGGACCAGAACCCGTCGAACTGCCGCACCTTGCCGCCCACCTCCGCCCGAGCATGTTCGGCGATCAAGGCCGAGATAGGGTTGTGGGCCTCGATGAACCGGGAAAGGGGCTTGGATGAAAGCAGGCGACGCATGGTGGCGCGCCGGATGTCCGGGGTCGTGCCTAGCGCCACGAGCTGCTCTGCCATGGCGCTGGATGAAACATCCCGGGTATAAGGCACTTCAATAAGCTTGCCTCCATACTCATTCAATGCCGCAAGGGCCGAGTCACGATATGGAGCCAACGGCCCTTCAAGCCAGTCCGTCCCATGCACCATAAAGTCCGGCTTGTATCGACGCAGATTAGGCCCGTACTCCCACTCTTCTTGCGGTACGACCTGAACAACGCCGGCAATGTTCTCCACGATCTTTTTGCGCTGTTCCCAGGTCAGATAAGGCAATCGTTTGTGGTCCGCCACAGCCGCGTCCGTCAAAAGACCAATCATGACCTGACCATGCTTGCGCGCCTCTTCAATGATGTTGATATGGCCATGATGCAGGATGTCGATGGTCATGCCGATGTAGACGGTTGCTTTTTGATTTTCCATTTGAACTCCAAAAGTGGTTGGCTTATGTGTTGTTATTCATCCGCACGGCCACACCTTTTCCATGCAGATATACCTTGGCCTCGCGGGGTGTCATTTCGGTGAAATGATAGATGCTTGCGGCTGCAACAGCGGCAGCGCCGCCTTGCGTTATGGCAAGATACATGTCTTCGTAGCTTCCCGCGCCCCCGGACGCGATGACGGGAACGCCCACGGCTTCAGCCACCTTTGCTATGCCCTCAATATCATACCCGTTCATGGCCCCATCCCGCTCGATGGAAGTAAGCAGAATTTCCCCGGCCCCCGCGTCGGCCATGCGCCTGGCGAACAGCACGGCGTCCAGCCCGGTGGCGCGGGTTCCGCAATGCGCAAACACTTCCCGGCTTCCATCGGCATGCTGCCGATAGTCTATGGAAACCACGATGCACTGGGCACCGAACCGCTTGGCTGCTTCATGAACAAGGCCTTCGTCGTACACAGCCGCGCTGTTGACAACAACCTTGTCCGCGCCGACCAGCAACATCCGGCGCACATCCTCAACGGACCGAACGCCTCCGCCCACGGCCAGCGGCATGAAGCACTCATCGGCGAGGTCGTCAATGGTTGAAAAATCTGGCGGGCGGTTCTCCGGGGTGGCGCTGATGTCCAGGAAGAGCAACTCATCCACCCCCCGCAGGGAGTACACCTTGATGCTCTGCAAGGCACTGCCCACCCTGCGCCAGGAATTGAAACCAACCCCTTTGACCAGCCCGAGCCCCTTGTGCAGCAATGTGGGAATGATCCGGATCTTCAACATAGCGCAAGAAAATTTTCCAGAAGCTTCAGTCCGGACGTGAGACTTTTTTCCGGATGGAATTGGGTGCCGAAAATAGTCCCGTGTCCAACCGCGGAGACGAATCCGCCGCAATAGGGGGTCGTGGCCAATATGTGGTCAGGTTCGGTTTGAACGTGGTAGCTATGCACGAAATAAAAGTCCGTCCCGCTGGGGATTCCAACAAACAACGCAGACGGCGCTGTATGATGTACCTCATTCCATCCGACATGCGGGATGCGGGTTTGGTTGGTATCAGGCACAAGCCGAACCGCCCTCCCCGGCAACAACCCAAGACCGGCACGGCTTACACCTTCCGTGCCTTCGTCCGCCATAAGCTGCATGCCCAGGCAGATGCCAAGAAAAGGGCGGCCCTGGTCCAAGACCATTTCGCGAATGATGGAGCTCAAGCCCAGGCGATCCAGCTCATCCATGGCGTCCGGAAATGCCCCTACCCCCGGCAGGATCAGGCCGTCAACGTCGATCATGTCTCCGGCTTCCCGGACAATGCGCGGCTCTGCCTTGCAAACCGCCACGGCCCTGGCCACGGAGTCCAGGTTGCACATCCCGTAATCCATAATGGCAATGCGTTTCATGGGTTGTCGTGGTTGATCTTGACCGGACGCCCATTGTCCTTGACCAGCTTGCCCTTGGCATCGGTCTTGAAAATGCGCTTGTTGGTGTAACGGTCGCAAATGGCGATGAACGCATCAAGGGTCAGCCCGATCTCCGTGAGCGTTACCTCGATGGGCTTGCCCAGGTACGTCCAGGGGAAGCGACCGTCGTGGATTTTGACCATTTCCAGGGCATCCTCGCGACGCAACCGTCCCCGACGAATATGCAGGTTGGCCAAGTCCGTGGCTCTGCCGAAACCATACTTCAAATATTTAAAATAGTCGTGAATGCCGGTTTGGTGGTTGTCCAGATTCTCGTAGTTGGCAATGGTTCCTTCCACAAAGCCGGGCCAAGTTTCAAAGCCGCGGCTCTGGGCTACAAGAGCATTCTGCAAACCGTCCCAGGGGACAAAGTAGCCCAGAAAGAGGCCCGTGACGCCTGTGCGCTGAAGATCCAGATCATTGGGATAGGTGTACATGATCAGATGCTTCTGCTCGATGCCTTCCTGGCCGATCAGATCCGTGACCCGCAGGCCAAGCAGCCCGCCGAATTCCTCCAGCCAGCGCCGATTCAAGGCGTTATTCTCCGCGGCCCCGGCCGGACCGCCGTACTCGTTTTGGGAGTTCTCTCCCCAGATGATCAACGGAACATTGAACTTGACGGCGTAATGCACCGGAACGGTGAAAATCGTTACGTGCTCCGGCCAGGATATATCGCCGATCTGCTCCAGGGCAAAACGGTTCAGCCTTCTCCGTACCGGCCGGTTATAGCTGAATTCAACATAATCCACGCCAAGGTCTTTGAGGTTGTCGATATTGCGCTTCCCAATGTCGGAAGGAGCACAGGTGGTGCTTGTGACAACCAGCGGATTCATGCCCAGCTCCAGCATCTTGGTGACCTGGAAATGGCTGTCCTTGCCTCCGCTACTGGGCACGATGCAGTCGTAACGCGACCCATCTTGGCAGCAATAACGCTCCAGAATCGCGACCAGCTCTTCCTTCCGGGCGTCCCAATCCACTTCCTTGCGCCGCGCATAATAGATGCAGGCGCTGCATACGCCATCCTTGTCCAGCTCCAGGTCAGGCTTTGTCTCTGGAAAAAGGCACGAAGTGCAATACCGGATCATCTTATCCCGTCTCCTTGTCCATAGTGATGAGAAATGTTCGCTGCCGTAAAGAGCAGTTCGGCCCGTTGCCAGTCCTCCGGGGTGTCGATGTCCTGCACGCGGTGTCGCGGGATGAAAACCGGCCAGGATTGGTCCATATACATGCGTTGCGATTTCCTAAACGCATCCACGCGCACCCAATGGAACTGCCCCGCGTCGTGGTAATGCTCTGGCAAATCCTGGGACCGTGTCAATTCATGCTCCGGCCATGCCATGCGCAACCGCCCCTGGTCATCCAGGACAAGGCTTCGTAAGACGGGTGCTGGAAACGTTGTCACGCTGAAAACGGAATCAGCCCCTTTTTCCCGCAAAACCATCAACCCTGCCCGCAGAGTTGCCGCTGTTACCAGGGCCGCTGTGGCGTAAATCAGGCAGGCCTCATGGATTATCTCGCCGACACGCTCCAACTGATCAATGGCATGCAACAGGACGGGTGCCACCCCGGTATGATCGTCGGAAAGTTCCGGCGGTCGACGAAAAGGCGCTGCAGCGCCACAGGCTTCGGCAATGGCCGCGATGGCGTCGGAGTCCGTGCTGACGACGACCTTGTCGAAGATGTCCGCCTCCAGCGCGGCGTTGATGGCATGGCAGATCATGGGCCGACCGGCGAATTCCCGGATATTCTTGTTCGGTATGCGCTTGCTGCCGCTCCGGGCGGGTATGACCGCGATACGCCTCAAGACAGTGGTCCTCCCAGTAAATCCCAGGACAGTGGCGTGCCCATCTTCACATCCCTGGTCATGAACTTTCCCAGCACCACGTCCAAATATTTCGGCGGCAGACCGTGCCCCGGCCTGATGGAACGGACGTTTTCCCTGGTCAGGACATCGCCTGCCTTGAGTTCACGAGTTATATACAGAGAACGTCTGAAGACCATGGACTTCCTTTCCGCCTCCATGGGACCATACTGCACTTTCCCCATAGCCTGCCAAGCCCGCTGAGTCTCTTCAACCAGGTTCTTCATTTCATGGGGCTCAAGCGAAAAAGCCGCATCGACACCGCCATCCGCCCGGCTCAAGGTGAAATGTTTTTCAATGACCGTTGCGCTCAAGGCCACGGCTGCAACGGCAGCGCCAATACCCAAGGTATGGTCAGACAAGCCCACTTCACAGCCATACAACTCTCGCATGTGCGGGATAGTCAAAATATTGGTATTCTCTGGAGTGGCTGGGTAAGTGCTGGTGCATTTTAAGAGCACGATATCCCGGCACCCGTTTTCCCTGGCAGTGCGGACCGTTTCGTCCAACTCGGCAATGGTGGCCATGCCCGTGGAGATGATCATGGGCTTGCCCGTGGAGGCCACTTTGCGGATCAAGGGAATGTCCGCATTTTCAAAAGAGGCGATCTTATAGCAAGGCACATCCAGGGCATCCAGAAAATCCACGGACGTCTCGTCAAACGGTGTGCTGAAGACAATTAGCCCCAACTCCCTGGCCCTCTCGAAAATAGGCTTATGCCATTCCCAGGGTGTATGGGCCTCCTGATAGAGATCGAATAACGAGCGGCCCTTCCAGAGGCTTTTGTCATCGGAAATAAAAAACTCGCCTTCACTCAGGTCCAATGTCATGGTGTCCGGAGTGTAGGTCTGCAGCTTGAACCCATGAGCGCCGGACCTGGCTGCGGCTTCCACAATCTCCAGTGCCCGGTCCAGGGACTGATTGTGATTGCCGGACATCTCGGCGATAATGAACGGCTCATCACGTAATGAAATTTTTCTCTGAGCAATACTGATCACTGGATACTTTTCCTGAAAGTGATCACACCGTTTTCTAGTGTCTCGGTGTAGCCGTGTTTGCGAAATATTTGCATTGAGGCTGGATTGCTTGTTTTCACTTTGCCCTGAATGAACTTTCCCTGGGCTGTACTCCTGACTGCATTGCTTCCCAATTCTATCAGCTGCCCCCCCCATCCTCGTCCTCTGGCGATTGGATCCAAACTGTAACTGATATTCAAAACTTCCTGATCTCTATCAAAGCGTATTTGGCCTACGGGCAAACCAGAACGTGTCTGCATGACCAAAATATTTGCTAATCCTGATTCCAGTTTGTTGTTGAACCAGGCTACATGTTCATGCCAGGATATTGGGTTTTTCTGAAAAGAATTTTCCCTAACGAATGGGTCATTAGCCCAGCAGTAAAAAAGGTCCATATCTTCACGGCAAGTCTTGCGAAGAGAAAGCTCCTCTTTTCCCGAAGGAAAAATTTTTTCCGCAACCCTCAAGGCCCCAAGACCATCCACGGGAGCAGGTGCATTCGAGAAAAGCGCTTGTATCTTCAATTTCTCAATTTCATGAACAAAGGCCTTTCTGATATCCGAGGCCGAAATGTCCTTTTTTCTGCCAATCCAGGAAACAAGTCCGTCCCGATCCAACTCTACAGTAAAAGCCACCTGGTTTTCTGCCACGGTGATCACAAGGCTGGGCAGGCCAAGACAAAGCCTCTCCCAGGTTGTTGAACCACCCGCGCCAATGCAAATATCCGCCCTGAGCATGAGTTCGGTGAATCCCTCCGGCTGGATATGCAGGTATGTGCCGGGACGATTGGCCGCTTGCTTCTCAAGTTGCGCCTGATGCTGACTGTTGGGGCCAATCACGGCGTCTACAAGCAGGTGACATAAGCTTATGTCGTTCATGGCCCCCAGAGCCATGCCGGTCAGGTTGTCCGGATCGTTGCCGCCAAAATAGATCAATACCCGCGCAATGCCGTTTCCGCGCATGCGGCAGAATTTCCTGGCCTGGCGGAATTCCGGGCGGAGCAAAGCGTATTTGGGACCAAGCAGCGTTTGGCTCTTGTCGGGCAAGAGGCCTTGATAGCGCTTCCCTGTATCCTGAAAATAATTTTGATCCAACAACAGGTCGCAGTCATGTTTTCTGTCAGCGAGATCATCAATGACCATGATTCTGTCTGCAACTCTGCGCACGGCTGATTCCCAGCGATAATCCAGGCTGTAATGGTCAACGATGGCCCAGTCCCAGGGAGCGATGCTCTCCATGGCCGTGATGGTCTTTATGGCGTCAGAGGATTGCGTCGTCCCAAGCCAGGATGCATGAGCAAGTGGTGAAGGATCAGCTTGCTCAGGGGTGTTATCCGTACCAGACTCCCCCAGCCTGACGACTTCAATCCCCTTCCCTGCGACAAGCTCCCGCAAATGCTCTGGAAGCTCACGGCTGATAAAGACAACCCGGGCACCTTTGGCACGGAGCACTTCGGCCAGGGTCAGGCAACGCATGACATGGCCGGTGCCAATGTGCAAAGATGCGTCAACACGGATGGCGATGTTCATGCCGTAATTTTTTCCAGCAAGAACCAGTTGATGTCATCTTGCGGAAATGCTTTTTCCCGATGGTAGACAAAACCATAGTCAATAAGTTTTAAATCCGGGAATCTATCAAGCATCTCCCCTGCAAAGTCTCTCTTGAAAAGCTTACCTTTATGCCCTCTATATGGAATATCAACAGGAGAAGGATTGTAGTATTCAGCCAGAAGAATATGCCTGTTCGTAGCCTGATAAAGTCGGCTATATACATGCTGCAGCATATCAGGGTTGATATGAATAAGCACCCCTTTGCTGAGCACCAAGTCACATTTGCCATCCGGAATGCTTTCTGCATCAAAATCAAGAATTGACATCTCAAAAATATTGTCCTCAGGAATATGTGCTCGAAGTTCCGCTGTCGCCTGTCTATTGATCTCAACGGCATACTGCTTTTGAGACGGATAAAGCATACGAAGGGCTGCCAAATTCAAGCCTATGTTTGCGCCGAATTCAATACAGGAATGAATCGGTCCGGCCATGCGGAGTGCACGGTTGAAAAGAGATATGTTGGCAGCAATAAGTTGATGGCTCTTATTCCGGTCAATATACTCCGCGCCAAATTGTCCGGCCCAGAAAGCTTCCTGTTCGGTAGCATAACTTGTTTCATTCATCAGAGGCCTCGTTTAAATTATTCAAGCAGTGAAAATAATATATGCTGTCGTCTGATCCTAATATTATCCTATCCGTGTCCTTCCGTGTGTTCCGTGGGATGAAATCTTTTCAGAGCTCCCACCACCCGATCCTGTTCTTCCTCGGCCATGGCCGGGAACAGAGGCAGAGAGACGGCTTCCTGGTAGTATCTTTCCGCTTCAGGAAAGTCACCGGACTTAAAGCCGAATTCCCGGTAGTACGGCTGAGTGTGCACCGGGATGTAGTGCAGGTTCACGCCGATGCCATTTTGACGCATTGTCTCGAAAACTTGGCGATGCGTAGCAGGCCCCGCGTCGGCTCGCAGCCGGATCACGTACAGATGCCACGCCGAGGCCCCGTCCGGATGCTGCCAAGGGATGACCACGGGCAGCTCGGGCAAAAGCTCGTCATAGCGCTGGGCAAGCTCACGCCTGCGGGCAACGAAGGCATCCAGGCGCTGCAACTGACTCAAACCCAAAGCGGCCTGAATATCGGTCATACGATAATTGAAGCCCAGGTCGATCTGCTGATAATACCACGGACCGTCTGATTCGCCCGTCATCCGCGTTGGGTCACGGGTGATCCCGTGGCTGCGCAACAACGCCATCTTCTCCGCAAGTCCCTGGTCATTGGTCAGCGCCATGCCCCCTTCACCCGTGGTGATGATCTTCACCGGGTGAAAACTGAATACGGTGATGTCGCTGTAGCGGCAGTTGCCCACGGGTTCGCCCTTGTACCTGCCACCAATGGCATGGGAAGCGTCCTCGATGATTCGAAACCCGTACTCCCGGGACAGGGCGTGAACGGCTTGCATCTCGCACGGCTGACCGCACATATGCACTGGAACGACCACCTTGGGCAGGCAACCCGTCTGCTCGGCCTGGGCCAGCTTGGCCTCCAAGGCGCTGACGCTCATATTGTACGTGCGCGGATCAATATCCACGAAATCCACCTTGGCCCCGCAATACAGGCCGCAGTTGGCCGAGGCAACAAAAGTGATGGGCGAGGTCCAAAGCCAATCTTCCGGCCCGAGCCCCAGGGCCAAGCAGGCAATGTGCAGGGCGCTGGTGGCCGAGTTGACGGCAACAGCATGTTTTGCCCCACAGTACTCGGCCACGGCCTGTTCAAAAGCAGGGACTTTCGGGCCTTGGGTCAGAAAGTCGGAGCGCAACACGGAGCAAACCGCGGCAACGTCCTGCTCGGATATGGATTGCCGACCGTAGGGGATGTATCCGGGATTGGTAGTCCGAGGTCGGGGATCAGAAGTCTGGGAAATATCAGAAAACGGATTGACAGCCTGGATGAAGTCAAATTTTTTGAAGTCCTTGGTATTCAGCGTATAGACCGTAGTTGTCTCATGCTCTTGAAACGTGGTTGCGATGAGAAAATCATATATATCATTTCGCTTCACGGAAAAACGCTCTGCGTTCTCCAGTACCTTGCGCAAACAGGCGGACGTACAGGGAAGCACCGCAAAACTTTGGGCTTCATAAAAATCGCGGATAACATCCCAAGCCTCACCAGGGGCCAACGGCATCCCTATTTTTCGACCGTCCGTGATGACCCCGTAAAATTCAAACAAGCTGAATTCCGTAACGGCTAACTGACTTGTTTGCGTTTTTTCCTGGATAAACTCCAGTGACTGGACATGGAAGCGGGAAGATTTATCAAAGGCATAAATCAAGATATTGCTATCTACCCCCTCCATGGAAATTTTTCCTCCATCCTTTCCTCGAACAGCACGCTGTGACGCAGGCTCTCAGGATCATCCGGAGCGCCAAGAGGTCGGGCATTCTTCATTCGCTCCAGAAGCCGCAGTGTGGCAGCATCCAATTCCTTTTTCCCAGTGGCAATAGGTGCATCAGGTATTTGCTCAATCCTGACCCTGATCCTCTGACCAGGAATCAGTTTTTTGGCGATGGAAGGAGCAATAGGCAGCCTGCCGTCGGGTAGCACTTCGCCAATGTATTCATAGTGTTGCATATCATGCATCCAAGGGGGAAGAATTTTTCCACACTGGCACAAATGGACACAAATTTATGAAGCATCTATTTGTGAAAATTCGTGCGATTCGTGGACAACAATCCTATTTGGAGACAAAATCAGGGTCAACATGCAACCGGATCAGTTCCCGCAACTGGTCAACCGTCAAGAACTCGTCATTCGTCCCGCTATTATACGCAAACCCAGGCGTAACCAATTTGCATCCATTCTGGTCGCAGTAATGCTGCGTACCATGCTTGCCCGTGGTGGGCAGGATGGCGAAATATTTCCCTAGGTCTACGGTGCAATGGCTGTCGCTTGTCGTGATCATTTCCTCATGGATCTTTTCACCAGGCCGGATGCCGATCACCGGCTTTTCGCATTCAGGACCAATGGCTTCGGCCACATCCACGACTCTGTAGCTAGGTAACTTGGGCACGAAAATTTCGCCTCCATGGGCATTTTCAATGCTCCAAAGCACCATGTCCACGCCTTCCTGCAGGGAGATATTGAACCGGGTCATGGCTGGGTCGGTGATCGGAAGGATGCCGGTTTTACGCCGGTCCAGGAAAAAGGGAATCACCGAACCCCGGCTACCCATGACATTGCCGTAGCGCACCACGGTATGCAGAATATCCCGTCCACCTTTGATATTGTTGGCTGCAATGAACAGCTTGTCCGAGCAAAGTTTTGTCGCGCCGTAAAGATTGATTGGCGCGGCCGCCTTGTCAGTGGACAAGGCCACCACCTTGCGGACGCTTGGTGTATCCAAACCGGCCTCGATGATATTTTGAGCGCCGAGGATGTTGGTCTTGATGCACTCGAAGGGATTGTACTCGGCGGCAGGTACCTGCTTGAGTGCCGCGGCATGCACCACGATCTCGATCTGCTCCAGGGCGCGGCGAACGCGGGAAAAATCGCGAACGTCGCCGATAAAAAAGCGCATGGCCGGATATTTTCGACTATCGAATTCCTGCTCCATTTCGAACTGCTTGAGTTCATCACGGGAATAGACCACCAAACGCTTCACATCTGGATAGCGTTCCAGAACCGTCTTGACGAACGCCTTGCCAAATGAACCCGTGCCGCCGGTGATGAGAATGGATTTGTTGTTGAGCATGATAGAAGCTGTTGAGTTGATGAGTTGTTGAGCTGATGAGCTATTGGTTAGAGTAAGCATCACAAGCTTTGCAACGCCACCATCCGGTTGAAACGTCCATTGTTCGTGGACAAAAGTTGATTAAAAGATCCCTGCTCGATGATTTTGCCTTTATCCAGTACATAGATATAATCCGCATTCTTGATGGTGGACAGGCGATGGGCGATGATGACCACCGTGGTCCTGCCGCGTAAGGCCTCGATGCTTTCCTGGATGTATTTCTCGGACTCGGAATCCAAGGCGCTGGTGGCCTCATCCAGGATGAGCAGACGGGGGTTCTTGTAGAGTTCCCTGGCCAGAAAAAGCCGCTGCCGCTGTCCACCGGACAGGCGCACACCCCGATCGCCAACAAATGTATTAAACTGATCGGGCAAGTCCTGTATGAACTTTTCAGCATAGGCCTGTTTGGCGGCGAGTTCAATCCGCTCACGGGCCTTGGGATCTTGGTTGTAGTCGTCCTTCCACAGGCTGATGTTGTTGGCAATGGTGTCGTCAAAAACCACGGTTTCCTGGGACACGTACCCGATCTGGCTGCGCCACGAGGCAAGATTTACCTTGCTACTGGAAATCCCGTCAATCAAAAGCTCCCCACCACGGGGCCGAAGCATCAAGGTGAGCATGTCTACGAGAGTGGATTTACCCGCGCCCGACTCGCCCACAAAAGCAACCGTGGCGTTGGCCGGGATGGTCAAGGCAATGTCCTTAAGTACGTCGTCACTGCCTTTGCCGTAGGCAAAGCTGACATGGCTCAGTTCAATGCCCTGGGCAAGCGGCTTGAGCTGAATCGTGCCGGCGTCTTCCTGGAATTCTTCAAGGGCCTTGAACTCCTTTTCCACGACTTCCAGCGAACCGATATTGCTCAAAGTGGACTGCCAAGATTTTTGAATGTTCAAAACCCCTCCAATAGCCCGGTTGAAAAGAATCAGGGCTACGAAAATCGGCGCCAGAGAGGCATCCAGCACGGCCACCTGAATGACGATCACCATGAGGATAAAAAAAATGGCCACAGGTTCGTTCAAGGCCGTGGTCAGATCCTGGGCAATGTCCTTGTTCCGCATGTAAGCAGTCAATCTGTGAATACTCTGCATCACCCCGGTTCTAATATAACCCATTTGTGCCGTGGATGCCAAATATTTAAAGGATTGCATGGCCTGGACAATGAATTTATTCAACGTGGTCGCTTCATTGGCAGCTTTTCGCGATAAATTATGTACATAGTTGTTCAGGCCTCGAAAAAGAAACAGAAGTACTCCCCCTGCAACCACAGCCATAAGCGCAAAATGCCAGGACAGAAAAAAAGCCATTCCGAAATACGCAGAGGTTGTAATAATTGTACAAAGAAATTTCTTGTAATTGCTGAATGATCCGATAAGGCCAGAAATTTGACCATTTAGCACATTTATAAAATGGCCCGTGCTGCGCCTAGTGTAATACCCGTAAGTCATAGTTGAATACTTATCAAACATCAGGGCCTTCATTTCTCGCATTAGTTGCGATTTGAGATGGCTTTGATACGCCCCGGCAGAAAAAATGATCAATCCCTTGAACAGAAACACGCACGCAATGAATAGCAATATCCCAACCATGGACGTGCCAATGCCCAACCAATCCAGCACCCCCTGCAAGGCAGCCTTGACCCCGGACTGCTCCATGCCCTCCCCACCCAGGCCCACGCCGGCCGCGTCAATAAGCGGCAAAAGCATGGCAATGCCAAACCCCTCGGTTATCGCGGCCAGGGCGGTCAGGATGAAGACAATATACAGCCGCCGGCCAATGTATTTCTTGTAGACCGAGAAGTAGTGGAGGATTTGGGAAAAAATCATGGGTTGTGGATTTGAAGATTAGGAGATTTGGAAGATTTAAAGATTAGAAGATGGGAGATTGCAAGACGTAAAGACTAAAGATTGCAAAATTGAAGATGAAAAGATGGGGAGATTGCATTATTTTGAATCCTTGGATTTGAGGTATTTTGTGAAGCCGGCGATGGATTTGGAGATGGTTTCGGCGAGGTTGGACACTTGGGTGAACTCATCGTTGTTGATGTAGCCGACATCCAGGGCAACGTAGAGGTGGCTGCGCACTTCTCCGCAGGATCCCTTGGCAATGGAGAGGAAGTGGATGAATTCCTTGTTTGATCTCCGTTCAAACCCTTCGGCAATATTGGCCATCACGGACACGGCGCTCCGCTGCATCTGCCCAACCAGCCCGAAATCCCTGGCCACATTTTTGCCGGCTGTCAAGCAATAAACCTGCTTGGCCAACTCTCGCGCCAACTGCCAGACTTCAAGATCCTCGAATTGTTCTATCTTTTTCATGGCATAATATTGGAAGATTTCAAGATGGGAAGATTAGAAGATTTTAAGATGGGAAGATTTCAAGATGGGAAGATTAGAAGATTTTAAGATGGGAAGATTTCAAGATGGGAAGATTAGAAGATTTTAAGATGGGAAGATTTCAAGATGGGAAGATGGGAAGATTACGGATTGAAGATTACAAGATGTTAAGATTACAAGATGTTAAGATGGAAGATGGCTAGATTCTCTTGATCTGCTCTCTGCGACATTCCCCACCCGCAATCTTCAATCTTCAATCTATTTCCTCTTCTTGATCAAGTGTTTGAACTTCAATACTGCAAAATTGATCTCAATGGTCGTTTCCGTATCCGTTGTCTGCAAGTCGTCATCGAGAACCTCGGCAATGATCTCCCCGCTTCTTTGCATCAGGCTCTTTTGCTCATCCTTGTCTTTAACCTCCGCAAGGGCTTTTACGCTTCGGGACAACTCCCTGATCTTGGCGAATGTTTCGATGATGGTGAAAGTAGTCTGAACAGCCTGCGGGCTTTTGAGTATCGTGGCCAGCATGTACAGCCCTTTCTCGATGAAGGCCTTGGGCATGACCCTGGTTTTTGATAACTTTGCGGTGGAAAATTTCCACCGCAAATCGTCAAACTCTTGCTTGGTCAGCTCAATCAGGTATCCGACTGGAAACTTATCCGGATTATTTTTGACGGCTTTATTGATGTCCCTGGTTTCCACGCCGTAAAGTTCAGCCAGGTCGCTGTCCAGAATGACTTTGAACCCTCTGATTTCTAGAATCCTGCTCTCGACGTTTTCGAATCGAATGATGTCCATGGCGATTTTTGAGTTGGCGAGATGATGAGATGATGAGATGCTTACGAGCGGCTTACGCAGCTTACCAGCTTATTATCTTTATCTTAGCTTACGAGCTTATGAGCTGCCAATCTTCCCACCCGCTCCGAACTCTACTTTCACAAATTCCTGAAAGTTGTCGATATGCCTTACGCCGGGGTCTCGTCAAGAGTGTGTTCTTCCTGGTTAAAAAAGCCTGCCTTATTTAATGGTCGGCAGAGACGCCGGAGTGCGCCGCTTTGTGTATGCCGCCAGCAGCTCCACCTACGGCGACCACCCCGGCCGGCCCAAGGTCGAGGACGTCATCAGCTGGTGACGCTGCCTGGGTTGGGAACGGTGTTCGAACATGGTTGTGGCGGAATGGAGGTAGGTGCATTTGATGAAGCGGTTGGGCGGTGCTGTCGGGGGGTAGCCCGACGGTCTTGCCTTGACGTAAATGCTCGTCTACTATCGAGATTCATGAGCGAAATCAACAAAAAACACGTCGCATTTTTCCGGGAAACATGAGCCATAGAAGATCGCCGCCGACTTCCTGGTGATTTTTTATGGCAAATAGAACGGTGAGCAATGGATTTCACCTGGGATGAGTCAAAAACCCGCTTAAACTTGAAAAAACACGGTGTGTCTTTCAACGAAGCAACAGAAGTTTTTGGAGATGATTTTTCGTCCTGCGTACCAGACCCAGACCATTCACTTGGTGAAGAACGCTACCTGCTTTTCGGCTCATCTTCCAAAGGAAGGCATCTCGTAGTATCGTTTACAGAACGTACAGGGGTAATCCGAATCATTTCAGCAAGACACATGACCCGCAAGGAGCGTACAGCATATGAATCATAGCGAAACCTTACGCTCTGAGTACCCCTCTGAACTCATTAAATCTGGAGAACGCGGCAAGTTTGCCAAGAAATATCAGAAAGAGGGTACGAATTTGGTTTATATCGAGCCCGACCTATTCAAGTTTTTCCCTGATTCGGAAGCGGTCAATAAAGCCTTGCGGAAATACTTCAACGAGCACCATTCATCAACGCATCCTTCGTAAGTTGCTGGCGGTGGGAGCAGGAGTACACGAGATTCGCGAGGACTTCACATCCACGACACCTTCTTCCGGGAAGCCATGAGCCACAAGGAGGTCGCCGCCGACTTCCTGACCAACTACCTTCCGGCAAAGGTGTTGGAGCATATCCGGCTGGATATGCTGACCATTCTCATCTGATTTTGGAGTACGTATGCCCACAATAAGCATGTTTTACGGCATTCTGATTACCTTGCTTTACGAAGACAATGTACGTCATAATTTGCCGCATATTCATGTCCGCTATCAAGGGGCCAAGGCGTCAGTAGCCATTGAAGACGGCCAAATATTAGCGGGACATCTTCCTGGAAAGCAGATGAAACTTGTTCAAGCATGGATCGAAATCCACCGTGACGAACTCTTGGCAAATTGGGAGCTTGCAGTCAGTGGAGAGGAACCTTTCAAAATCGCTCCTTTGCAATAATGTGAGGTTATTCATGGAAGATTTACTCGACGTGGTTAAAGTCAATGCGAAAAATGACTTTACACTTGAACTTGAATTTGAAAATGGCGAACAACGCCTTTTTGACATGAAACCGTACTTACGGAAAAAGCCTTTTCATCGTTTAACATCTTCGGGTTTATTTGCATGTGCCTCTATTGATTATGGGACAGTAGTCTGGCCGGGAAATATCGATATAGCGCCCGAAACCCTCTATGATTCATCTGTGCCAATGGATTCAGGGAAATAGTTATAGTTCTCAATGTTAACAACCCCTTGGTCAAAATCTTCATGCTCAAAAATGGGGACAGGTTCTTAATTGACATTAACAGTGATGGGATGGCCCCGCCCCTTTAAAAGGGGTATGCGTCAAGGACACACCAACCCTTGAAGGAGGCCATCCCATGAGTACAGTTAGCGTAATCGGCATTGACTTGGCAAAGAACACTTTTCAGCTGCATCGGAATGTGTCAATGAAAGTGAGACAGCCAGGTCCATAAAATTAGTGTAGCGTTTTCATCATGGTTGGAGGGTTGATCCAGACCGCTTCTTGGGGCCGGAGGATTTTGGGCAGTTCAGGGTGACGGCCATTCCATCTGATGGGATTAGCAAGGAAAGCTTGTGTCATGGCGTTTGACCGGGTTTCCAGGATTTGTGGGACGATGCCGTAATGAACCTGCTCGGGCGTCATGAATCCGATACCGCTGTGCCGATGCTCCTCGTTATACCAAGGGAAAAAGGTTCTGCCGTAGGCCAAAGCGTCTTCTTGTGAACCAAAGTTTCCAGGGAAACAGGGATGATATTTCAAGGTTTTGAA